>JADGHC010000616.1 GCA_019689655.1 Microbispora sp. | reverse complement strand
ATTCAGGGGCGGGTCCTCGCCCACTGGATGTCGTCCAGCCAGGTGCCGTCCGGGCCCGGCAGCAGGCCCTCGACGATGTGCTCGCGGGTGAACCCCGCCCGTTCGAGCACCCGCTGGGAGGCGGTGTTGCCGGGTGCGGTCCCGGCGATGATCCGGCGCAGGGGCGTGTGCGTGAACGCCCACTCGACCAGCAGGTTCACGGCCCGCGTCACCATGCCGCGCCCGCGGTGGGCGGGGTGCAGGCTGTAGCCGAGCATGGCCTGGCCGAGCGGCGGGACGATGCCGGTGAGCTGGATGTCCCCGGCGAACTCGCCGGTGCGGGCGTCCCTGATCGCGATGTCGGCCCGCTGGCCGGTCAGCCACCGGTGCCCCGCGTACCGGCACATGATCTCGCTGTCGGCGCGCTCCGGCCGCACGGGCGGCACGTGCGAGTCCCGCACGTCGGGCACCGACGCGAGCGCGAAGTGGTCGCCCGCGTCGGCGGCGGTGAGCGGCGTCAGCCGGACGACGCCGTCGGTGAGCGCGCCGCCGGGGAACCCTCCGGGGAAGAACGGCAGGAAGGGCGTGATCGGGTCGCCGGGGTCGGTGCTCAGCCGCCCGAACACCGCCAGGTCGGTGCGCACGTCCCCGTGGACCGTGCCCGCCGCGCGCAGCACCCCCTCGTGGGCGAAGCCGCACCGCAAGGCGACCTGCTGGCTCGGGATGTTGTCCACCGCCGCGCGCAGCGTGATCCGGGGGACGCCCCGCGCGAAGGCGCGCTCGGCGATGGCCCGGACGGCGGCGGTGGCGACGCCCCGCCCGCGCGCCCACGGCGCGAGCCAGTAGCCCACCTCCGCCACGCCGTAGCGGTCCTGCGGCTTGAGCCCCACGGTGCCGAGGACCTCGTCGGTGGCGGCGTCGGCGATGAGGAAGTCGGCTCCACCGTTCTTCCAGTCGGCGGGCACGATCTCGGTGATCCACGACAGCGCGTCGTCGCGGGTGTACGGCGAGGGGATGAAGGAGATGAACCTCGCGATCTCGGGATCGGAGCAGGCTCGGGTGATCTGGTCCGCGTCCCTTTCGGTCGGCAGGCGCAGGACGACCGGGCCGACGGGGATCGCTTCTTGTGGCAACATGCGCCATTGCTACCAGCCGTGCCCTCTTTCCGGCCAAACAATTTCCGGCGGGCCGTCGGCCGCCTCGCGGTGCGGCCGCCGCGCCGGGCGAATCCCGTCGGCCGCGGCATTAGCCTTTTCCGCATGGGTTTTCGCAGGCACGGCCCGTTCCGGGCCGGAGATCAGGTCCAGCTCACCGACCCCAAGAACAAGCGGCACACGGTGACGCTGAAAGAGGGCGGCGTCTTCCACACGCACAAGGGGTCGATCCCGCACGACGACCTGATCGGACAGCCCGAGGGTTCCGTGGTGCGGTCCTCGGGGGGCACGGCATACCTGGCGTTCCGGCACCTGCTCGCCGACTACACGGTGTCGATGCCGCGCGGCGCCGCGGTGGTCTACCCCAAGGACGCGGCCCAGATCATCGCCATGGCCGACATCTTCCCCGGCGCCCGGGTGGTGGAGGCGGGGGTGGGGTCCGGCGCCCTCACCTGCTTCCTGCTGCGCGCGGTCGGCCCGGAGGGGAAGGTGACCTCCTACGAGCGGCGCGCCGACTTCGCCGAGGTGGCCACCAAGAACGTGGAGAAGTTCTTCGGCGGCCCGATGGAGCAGTGGCGTCTGGTGGTCGGCGACTTCGTGGACGCGCTCGACGAGACGGATGTGGATCGGGTGGTCCTCGACATGCTCGCCCCTTGGGAGTGCATCGACGCGGCGGCGAAGTCCCTTACTCCAGGGGGAGTTATTTGCTGCTATGTCGCGACAACGACACAGATGTCCAGAACGGTGGAAACCCTGCGGGAGCACGGGAGTTTCACCGAGCCTCACGCGTGGGAGACCTTGGTTCGCGACTGGCATGTCGAAGGTCTCGCCGTACGGCCCGACCACCGGATGGTCGGCCACACGGGGTTTCTCGTCACGGCCCGTCGTATGGCGGACGGCGTCACGCCTCCGCCCCGGCGCAGGCGTCCCGCCAAGGGGGCGTATGGAGAGGGGATCGAACAAGTGTGACGATTCAGCCACAACCCGGCAAAACCGCGTGACACGGGAACAAATGGGTGTGTTCCTAATGATGAACCGAACAATCGGTCCATAAGCCACCAAAGGTCGAACACCCAATGTAACTACACGAACACTGCCCGGCCAGGTTACGTACAGCGCCAAGATAGGTAGGGTCTTGAGTAGTCGTTCTCGACGGGGAAGGAGGTGACGGGGCGTGGCAGCTCGCGACGACGCTGAGGCTCGAGCCGCGCAGCGCGAACGGGAGGTCGCGGATCTCACAACACAGGTCTCCTTCCTGCAAGAGGAGATCACCGCGTTGCGCCGGAAGCTGGCCGAGTCTCCCCGGCAGGCCAGGGTCATCGAGGAACGTCTCCACGAGGCGCAGGCACAGGTGGCCGCCCTCACAGCCCAGAACGAACGCTTGGTGGCCACCCTCAAGGAGGCCAGAGACCAGATCGTGGCACTCAAGGAGGAGGTCGACCGGCTGGCGCAGCCGCCGTCCGGGTTCGGCGTCTTCCTGGAGGCCCGGGACGACGGGACGATCGAGGTGTTCACGGGCGGGCGCAAGCTGCGCGTGAATGTCAGCCCCGCCGTCGACGTCGACTCGCTCAAGCGTGGCCAGGAGGTCATGCTGAACGAGGCGCTCAACGTCGTCGAGGCCCTCGGATTCGAGGACGTCGGCGAGATCGTCATGCTCAAGGAGCTGCTGGAGGACGGCGAGCGCGCCCTGGTCATCTCTCACGCGGACGAGGAGCGGGTCGTCAAGCTCGCCCACTCGCTGCTGGACCAGCCGCTGCGGGCCGGCGACTCCCTCCTGCTCGAACCCCGTTCCAACTACGTCTACGAACGCATCCCCAAGTCAGAGGTGGAGGAGCTCGTCCTCGAGGAGGTCCCCGACGTCTCCTACGAGGAGATCGGCGGCCTCGGACGGCAGATCGAGCAGATCAGGGACGCCATCGAGCTGCCCTACCTGCACGCCGACCTGTTCCGCGAGCACAAACTGCGTCCGCCGAAGGGCGTGTTGCTGTACGGCCCTCCCGGCTGCGGCAAGACGCTCATCGCCAAGGCGGTGGCCAACTCCCTGGCCAAGCAGGTCGCGGAGAAGACCGGCCAGTCCGGCAAGAGCTTCTTCCTCAACATCAAGGGTCCCGAGCTTCTCAACAAGTACGTCGGCGAGACCGAGCGGCACATCCGCCTGGTCTTCCAGCGCGCGCGTGAGAAGGCCTCCGAGGGCACGCCGGTGATCGTGTTCTTCGACGAGATGGACTCGATCTTCCGCACCCGCGGCTCCGGTGTGTCCTCCGACGTCGAGAACACCATCGTTCCCCAGCTCCTGTCGGAGATCGACGGTGTGGAGGGCCTGGAGAACGTCATCGTCATCGGCGCCTCCAACCGCGAGGACATGATCGACCCGGCGATCCTGCGGCCCGGCCGCCTGGACGTCAAGATC
>JADGHC010000615.1 GCA_019689655.1 Microbispora sp. | reverse complement strand
GGCGAGGGGAGGGCCCGCGTGGACGGAGCACCCACGACCACACCCTCTTCATCGTGATCAGTTGCAGCCGCGGCAGGAGCGCTGCGGCGGGGGCCAGTGCGCTGTAGGAGCGGCGGTCGTGTCGTTGCGGATGCCGAGGCACGGAAGTGTCCGGGCTGGGTGACGCAGCGAGGGACGACGTTGCGGCGTTTGTATCGAGCCGCGGGTCGAAGACGCCTGCCGTACCGGCGAATCGCATCACGCCATCACCCGGTGCCCGGACCGCAACGAAGACAAGCAGCTTCCTATGGCGCGCAGAGGAGCCGCCTGAGGGGCATACGGAACCAAGGGGGAGGGGGCGAGATGATCCTGGTGGGAGTCGACGGTTCGCACGCCGCATTGGCGGCCGCCGCGTGGGCGGCCCGGGAGGCCGATCTGCGCGGCGTCCCGCTTCGGGTGGCCAACGCCATCCCGGCCTGGGCCGCCTCCGGCACCGAGTCGGGTCGATACGCGAAGGTCGCGGCCTGGATGCGCGACGGAGCCGCCGCTACGCTGGCCGCCGCTCTGGAACGGGTCCGCGCGGAGGCGCCCCGGGTCCAGGTCGACACCGCGGTCCTGGCCGGCGACCCGCGCCCGGCGCTCATCGAGGCGTGTACAGAGGTGGACCTGCTGGTCGTCGGCAACCACGGTCTGGGCGGGTTTCGCGGGTTGCTGCTCGGCTCGGTCGCGCAGGGCGTGGCCGGGCATGCCCCATGCGACGTGGTGGTGGTGCGGGAGCCGGCCACGGCTTCCCGGGGAGAGGTGGTCGCGGGCATCGACGGATCCCCCGCCTCCGCGTGCGTGCTCGACTTCGCCTTCGCCGAGGCGGCGCTGCGCGGGGCCGGGCTGCGGGTCGTGCACGCCTACAGCCCGCTGGACGCGGGCCGTGGCTTGGCGCCGGTGCCCGACGACTTCGACGACGAGAAGACGCAGGTGCGGATGGTCGCCGAGGCGCTCGCCGGCCGGCGGGAGCGGTACCCGGACCTGCGGGTCACCGGGGAGGCCGTCCGGAGCCACCCCGTGGATGCGCTCCTGCGGGCGTCGGAGGGCGCGGACCTGCTGGTGGTCGGCTCTCGCGGGCGCGGGGGGTTCACCGGTCTCCTCCTCGGATCGGTCAGCCAGGCCTTGCTCCACCACGCGACGGTTCCCGTGGCCGTCGTCCGCATCGGCCGATGAGGAAGCTCCCCGCCCGGCCGCATGACCTCGCAGCACGGGCGTCGGCGCCGTCGATGCGCTAAGCATCCCGGTCGGCTGCCCGGCCCGACGACCGAGCATGTACGCGTGGTGCCGCGCCGCGTCCGGCGCGACGCGGCGAGGGGATCAAGCGTGCGGGAGAGCGCGACGAGCCCATCCCGCCGTCGTGGCCCCGGCTCGCCGCCGCCCCGTACGGCGAGCCCCGCGGCGCATCCTGCGCCCCCGCACGGCTCTGCAGGACGACGCCCGGCCTTGACCGGTACGGCCATCGCGACCGCGTCCACGGCGGCCCGGCACGGTACCCGTACGGAACCCGGCCCGCACCCGATGCGGCCACTACCCCGAGGGACGGGCCGCTCCGATTGCGGTTCCGCTCTCGTGGCAGCGCTTCCCCGACGAGCCTTCCCGGGGTGCCGAGACAGTGGGCCCGTCGCACCGGCAGGCGGCGGCGTGGGCCGAAGGTCCCCTGGTGGGATGCCTTTGGCCTGCGGCCTGTCCCTGCATCTGATGATCTGCTGAGGGCATGGAGACCAGCGTGCGGGAGCCGACCGGACTGAGCACGGCGGCGGCGGCGCGGCGGCTGGCCGAGTACGGCCCGAACGAGTTCGCTCGGCCGCGGCCGCCACGCCTGCCCGTCCGGGCGGCCCGCCAGCTCGCCGACCCGATGTCGATCCTGTTGCTGATCGCCGGACTGGTCACCCTGGTCGTCCTCGGCGAGGTTCCGGAGGGCGCGGCCATCGTGACCATCCTCCTGATCAACGTGGTCATCGGGGTGAGCCAGGAGACGAAGGCCGACCGTGCCATCCGGGCGCTGCACACCCTCACCGCGCCCATGGCCAAGGTCGTCCGCGACGGCGTCGTACGGAGGATTCCCGCCGCCGAGGTCGTACCGGGCGATGTGGTGCGGGTCGCGGCCGGAGACCGGGTGCCCGCGGACGCGCGGCTGGTGCGGGCGGACGCGCTCGGCGTGGACGAGTCCATGCTCACCGGCGAGTCGTCGTCGTCCGACAAACGGGCCGGGGGAGCGGAGCGCCCCGGGGGCGCGCTCGCCGATCGACGCGACGAGTTGTTCGCCGGGACGCTCGTCGTCCGCGGTTCGGGAGTGGCCGAGGTGGTCCGCACCGGTGACCGTACCGAGATGGGGCGCATCGCCTCCGCGCTGGGCGGCGGCGTGAAGGGCCCGCTGGCGGTGGAACTCGCACAGGTGTCGCGGCGTATCGGCTTGATCGCCGTCATGGCGGGCGCCGTGATGATCCTCATCGGGCTCAGCCGGGTCCAGCGCGGCGAAAGCACGCTCCTCGACATCATCCTGGCCGGGGCGGCGCTGGCCATCGCCGCCGTCCCGGAAAGCCTGGCCGTCGCGGTCACCACGGCGCTCGCGCTCGGTTCACAGCGCATGGCGGCGCTCGGCGTGATCGTCCGGCGGCTGCCGGCCATCGAGGCCCTGGGCGCGACCACCGTCATCGCCGCCGACAAGACGGGCACGCTGACCACCGGGCACCTGACCGTGACCGACCACGTGGCGGTGTCCGACACCGACCTGTGGCGGGCCGCGCTGCGCTGCAACGACGCGCGTGACGGCCTGGGGGACGCGGTCGACGTGGCCCTCGCCGTGGCCGCCGGGCGGCGCGGCGTACGGCTGCCGCCCGGCGAGAAACGCCTGGCCGCCCGGCCGTTCGACGCCGAGACCAGGTCGATGGCCGTGGTCACCGCCGCGGACGGGGGCGAACCCCTGCTGACGGTCAAGGGCGCCCCGGAGGTGGTGCTCGCCCGATGCGCCCCCGGCCCGGACACCGACCGGCTGGCGCGATCGGTGTCCGGCCTCGCGGACCGGGGGCTGCGGGTGCTCGCCCTCGCCGCCGCGCACACCGGTGACCTGGACGCCACGGGGCTGCGTCCGCTCGGGCTGATCGCGCTGAGCGACGAGATCCGGCCCTCGGCGGCGCGGGCGGTGGCGGACTGCCGTGCCGCCGGCATCCGCGTCGTGATGGTGACCGGCGACCACGCCGACACCGCCCGTGCCATCGCCGGGGAGGTGGGCATCGACACCGATCCGGTGGTCACGGGTGCCGAGCTCCAGGCGCTCGAGCCTTCGGCGCGGTCGGCCCGGCTGCGCGAGGCGGCCGTGCTGGCCCGCGTCGATCCCGGCACCAAGCTCGACCTCGTACGCGCGCTGCGTGCGGACGGCCAGGTCGTGGCGATGACCGGAGACGGCGTGAACGACGCCCCGGCGCTGCGCAACGCCGACGTGGGGGTGGCCGTGGCCGGTGAGGAGGGGACGGACGTGGCCCGGGAGGCGGCCGCCGTCGTCGTCACCAACGGCGACCTCGGCACCATCGT
>JADGHC010000614.1 GCA_019689655.1 Microbispora sp. | reverse complement strand
CGTGACCGCTGGCCATGGTGGGCAGGACGCCATTCGGGTGTGGCGACGGCACTGGGAGACCGTGGTCAGTCCTCGGGCTCGGCGCCGGGCCGGCGTGGTGGACATGCGTCAGGTGGTGCTGCGCGGCGCCCCGACCCAGGGCGAGCTGGCTCGGCTGCCGGTGACGCGACTGCGGGCGATGATCGAGGACTACGGCATCACCGTCCCCGCCGACCTGTCCAAGTCGCAGCTGGTCAAGCTGGCGTGGGACCTCGAGCGTGGCCTCGCCCCGCAGCACGCCCGGGCTCTGGCCGTGCAGGCGGTATTGGATCAGCGCAAGGTGGTCGCCGACGTGCTGGCCGAGGCGGCCGAGATGGCCGAGAAGGGCGCCAGCGAGCGGGCCTTGCAATGGCTGGGCCGGTCGATTCGTAGAGGGCGACCCGGCGTCAATCCTGACGCACCCGAGTTCGCCGCGCTGCTCAAGCAGATGGGGCCGCTGCTGGATGCGCTGGACGCGGCCGATGTCGCGGCGGTCCGTGCCGCGATCCCGCGGGTGGCGAAGTCGGCCAAGCTGCGGCTCGTCGGCGGCGAGGCTGGTCAGGTGCTGGCGTACAAGCGTGAGCACATGCAGTTGATCGGCCAGTCTCGCGGCGAGATTGTCCACGTGATCCGGCCCGGCTGGGCGACCCAGTACGACGGCGAGCTGCGCGTATTGCTGCGCGCCGACGTGCAGCCGGCGACACCGGAGCAGGTGGCGGCGGCGCGGGCCGCGGCCCCGGCGAGGAGGGCCGCCGCCAAGAAGGCCCCGCCCGCGCCGGAGCGCATGACCGCTCCCGCGCTGCGCCGCGAGCTGGAGCTGGCCACGCGCCTGCCCGGCAGCCGCCTCACCGACGCCGACATCGCGGCGGTGCCCAAGCCGGTACTGGCGCACTGGGTGCGCCGCTGGCGTGAGCTGCCCGAGGTCGAGCGGCTGGCCGAGATCGGTCGGTGGAGCCAGGCCATCGTCGACCGGCAACGTGTCGTCGCCGAGGCGCTGGCTGAGGCCAGCGAGCTGCTGGCCAACGGCGCGAGTGCGGCATCGCTCGGCGCCCGTGGCGCCTCGCGACTGCGGCGCATCGAGGACGCTATCCAGGGCTGGCCGCACGAGGCGTCGATGCGGGCGCTGGTGACGGCGATGCAGACCGGCCGCCCGGCCGCGATCCGGCGGGCCATGGCGGCCGCCGAGAGGAAGCTGGGCCTGCGTCGCATCGGCGACGAGGCCGGGTCTACGGCGACATTCGATCGCGCGGTGCACCGGCCGATCGAGGGCGAGCGCATCGCCGACGGCGCACCGGTCATCGTCGTCCGGCCTGGGTACGAGATCGAGATCGGCGGCGAGCGGGTCGTGCTCATGCGGCCGGTGGTGGAGGGAGCCGACCCGGTGCCACCACCGGCGAAGGCCGCGCCGAAGAAGCCCCCCACCAAGGCCGCCCCGTCGCAGCCGACGTTGGCGCCTCGCTCGGAGGGCCGCAACCTTACTGACCAGCTCGACGACATCGCCGACCAATCGCGAGGCGAGCAGTTCAACTCGATCTTGCGTCGTCAGGGCTTCGACCGTCCGGCCACAGTCACGGACGCGCGTGGGGTCGACGCCATTGTCGACCAGGGTGGTATCGAGCTGTTCCGTGGTTCGTCGGCTGAGCGGGCCCGCGCGCTCGCCGAAGGCGAACTCGCCGCTGCTGGTGACGCCATGGGCGCCGGGGCGTTCGGCCGCGGCATCTATGCAGGCGGTCGCGAGGTAGCCGAGCGGTACGCCGCACCGGACGGCCTCACCCGGATGGCGCTTCGCCCCGACGCGAGGGTCATCACCATGGAGGACCTCAAGGCTCTCCGCGAACAGATGTCGCCGTCCTGGACGGATCAGCAGGCGGCCATGTTCTACGACCCCGGCCAATTCGCGGCGGCGCTCGGATACGACGCGATCGCCTATGGCGCCAAGGGCGCGCCGCTGACCGAGCGGAACTTTGTCATCCTCAACCGCTCGGCGCTCGTCATCGAGCGCGGCCCGGTCCGTCCCACGGCCGAGCTGCGCAAGATGACGCCCAAGCAGCTGCGTGAGTACGCCGAGCAGCGCGGTATCGCGCTGCCGGACGGTGCGCGCAAGGCCGAGATCCTCGAGGCCGTCACGAGGCCTCGCCGAGCGGCCAAGACTATGGCGCCGACCAAGGCGGTCCCGCCCGCCAAGAAGGCGGCGAAGAAGGCCGCTCCCACCCCGGCAGAGCTGGCCGAGCAGGTCCGCCTCGCGATGACCAAGGAGGAGGCCCGCGCCGCTCTCGCCCAGGCTCGCACGGTCGCGGATCTTCGTGAGGCAGCCCGGCTGCGGCATGTGCCCTTGCCACCCAGGGTGACTCGTGAGCAGGCGATCGAGATGCTGATTGAGCACGACGTCGGCGCTCGCCTGCGCACGGCCGCGATCGCCAAACTGCCAATGCGGCCCGGGCGGATCGAGGAGCCGTTGCCGCTGCCGGAGCCGCGCGCAGCCAAGAGGGCCGCCAAGGCCGCGCCAGCCAAGAAAGCCCCGGCGAAGAAGGCCGCTCCGCGTCAGCCTCGCCCGCGGATCGAGCCGTCGCGTGAGGCGATCGAGCTGGAGCGGTGGCTGTCCGATGTGGTCGGTAGCCGTGACGAGGCGAGGCGGGTCGCGTCCCGCCTGTCCGCCGCCCAGCTGCAGGAGGTGGCCGCGGCCGGTCGGATACCTCTGCGGGCCCGGGCGACTCGGGCCGAGATGATCGACGAGATCGTCCGGTGGACGGCGGGTAAGCGGCTGCAGGCCGAGGGGATCGCTGGGCGGCATCTCTACCGGCCCGGCGGAGCGACAAGGGCCGCGAGTGCGCCGACCGAGCTGCCGGCCTGGGCGCGTGACCCCCGCGCCAAGTCGTCAGTGGCAGCCGCCCCGACGCCCTCGGCCGTCCCAAAGATGGGCCCGCGCGCCTCCCGCCTACCCCGCATTGCCGAGCCGCAGGACATGCGCGGCACAGCTCTGGCGGCGAACCCGAAGTACGGCGGCGGTGGAACGTACGAGGGCCCGGTCACCCCGGCGATGCTCGCCGATGGCGGCGTGAGCTATGCCCAGAACTGCTCCCGTGTCGTGGTGGCGTACGAGATGCGCCGCCGCGGCCTGGATGTCACTGCCGGTCCTGGTACGCCGATGGGTGACACCCCGGCTGTCTATCTGAGGACGTTCCGCCAGGGCGGCAAGTACGCGACCCGGGTCGTGCGGGATCTGTCGCGCAATATGTCGGCCAGGGACATCGCCCGTGAGGTCGAGTCCTGGCCACTCGGTGCGCGCGGCATCGTCACCGTCAAGGGCCACACGCTCAACGTCGAGCGCGATCCGGTCACCGGCAGGGCGGTATTCATCGACGCTCAGGCGGCCAAGTCGAAGAGCCCGGTCATGGACCTGCAGGCGTTCATCCGCCGCATGAAGGCCCGCGGCGCCCCGACCGACCGGTGGATGGCCGTGGCCCGGGTCGACGACCTCGACCTGTCCGACTGGGGCCTCCGCTATGTGGAGGCGCCCGACCTCGACCCCGCCGCC
>JADGHC010000049.1 GCA_019689655.1 Microbispora sp. | reverse complement strand
CCTCCGGGAGCCGCCGCTCTGCGGTGGCCCGGAGGCGACCGCTCGCGGACTTTGTCGAGCGCTGGGGGACGCTCCTCGGCTTCGCGCTGATGATCGCGGCGTTCTGGGTGGCCGAGCCGGACACGTTCGGGACGCTGAACAACTTCAAGGCCATCCTCGACCAGGCCGCGGTCACGGTCCTGCTCGGGGTTGGCCTCACCATCGTGCTGGCGGTGGGCGAGTTCGACCTCTCGTTCCCCTACTCGGTCGGCCTCGCGTCGGGGGTGGCGACGCTGATGATGACCGACTGGGGCCTGGGTGCCGGCGTCGCGGTCGTCATGGGCTTGGTCGCGGGGGTCGGCGCCGGCATGGTCGCCGGGCTCGTGGTTTCCATGCAGCGGGCCTCCTCCTTCATCATCACCCTCGCCATCGGCTTCATCTGGATGGGAGTGGCCGATGCGATCACGGGCGGCCAGACGATCTCCTCGGGGTTGTCCGAGGGGTTCATCTCGATCACCGACCATCGTGTCGGCGGCATCACGCTGGCTGTCTTCGTCGCCCTCGGGTTCTCCGTCCTCGCTGCGGCCGTACTGCGGGCGACGGTGTTCGGGCGTTATCTGCAGTCGGTGGGTAGCAATGCTGAGGCTGCGCGGCTCGCAGGGCTGCGGATGGCCAGGATCCGGACCGCGGCGTTCGCCGGGCTGGGGATCGGGGTGGGCCTTAGCGCGGTCATTATCACCGCGCGGCAGGCCCAGTTCACCCCGGACGTAGGGCAGGGACTCTTCCTGCAGCCCTACGTCGCGGCGTTCTTCGGGATGTCGGTGCTCGGGGCGAGGCGGTTTAACGTCTTCGGCACAGTGATCGGGGCGCTGTTCATCGGCGCCCTTCAGACCGGCCTCATCATCGTCGGTGCCGCCTCGTGGGTGAGCGAGGTGGTGCAGGGCGCCGTCCTGCTCGTGATCCTCATCGTGATCGCCGCGCGCCGGGCAGGGTGGCGATGAGCGGGCCCGCCGGCGGGTCGCCACCGCTGCTCGAGGCGCGCGGGCTCGCCAAGTCCTTCGGCAGCGTGCGGGCAGCACACGAGGTCAGCCTGTCCGTGAGGAAGGGCGAGGTGCTGGGGCTCGTCGGCGCGAACGGCGCCGGCAAGAGTACCCTGATCAAGATCCTCTCGGGCGCGGTCGAAGCCGACGCCGGCGAGATTCGCGTCGATGGGCGGCCGGTCGACATCCGCCGCCCGGAGGACGCGCTCGGCCTCGGCATCGTCGCGGTCCAGCAGGAGGTCGTGCTCGCCGAGGACCAGTCGCTGGCCGAGAACGTCCTCCTCGGCAGGCTACCCGCGCGAGGGCCCCTGGTCTCGCGACGCCGGCTGCGCCGCCGTGCAGCGGAGCTGCTCGCCCGGGTCGGCATCAGGGAAGATCCCGACCTGCCCGTCGCGGAGCTCACGCCGTCGCAGCACCGCCTCGTCATGATCGCGACGGCCCTAGCGCGCCAGCCCCGCCTCGTCATCCTCGACGAGCCCACCGCCGCCCTACCTCAGGAGGAGACGACGCTCATCCTGCGGCTGGTGCGCCAGCTTGCGGACGAGGGAATCGGCGTCATCTACATCTCGCACCGGCTCCACGAGGTCCGCGCGCTCGCGCCGCGCGTCGTGGCGCTGCGCGACGGCACCGTGGCAGGGAGGCTCGAGGGCGCGACGGTGACGGAGGAGCGCATGCTCGACCTAGTTGGAGGCTCGGGTGCGCAGGGGCACGTTCAGCACCGGCTGCCCGCGAGCGCGACGGCCCGGGAGGCCGACGTGGCGCTCCGCGTCCGTGGCCTGACCGGGATCCGCGTGCGGGACGTCGACCTCGACGTCCGCGCTGGCGAGATCTACGGGATCGCCGGCCTCGCGGGTGCTGGGCGTAGCGAGTTGCTGCGGCTCGTCTTCGGCGTCCAAAAGGCGACCGCGGGTACGGTGACCTTCCGCGGCCGCGAGCTGCACGGCTCCGAGCCCAGCCGGGTGCGCCGCGGAATCGGTTACATCGCAGAGGGCCGGCGCGCCAGCCTGTTTTACGGGATGAACGTCAAGTCCAACATCACCATGGTGGCGCTCGGCCGCCACCGCCGTGTGTGGATCGACCGAAGGTGGGAGTCCTCGGTCGTCCGCGAATATGCCGACCGCGTCTCGCTCGTGGGCTCTCCCAGCGCCGCCGTCGAAACCCTCTCCGGCGGGAACCAGCAGAAGGTCCTGCTGGCGCGCTGGATCCTGGGCGGCGTTGACCTCTTGATCCTCGACGAGCCGACCGCCGGCGTGGACGTCAACGCCCGCGCCGAGATCCACGACGCCCTGCGCGAGCTTGCGAACCGGGGCGCCACGGTGCTCGTGGCCAGCGTGGAGCCCGAGGAGCTCGTCGCCTTATGCGATCGGGTCGGCGTCATGGTGGAGGGCCGTCTGGCAACAGAGATGACCGCACCTATCCAGGAGGAGGGCCTCGTGGCCGCCTTCTACGGTCAGCATGGCGGCAACGGTGCGGCCGCCGCCGGCGGCTGATCGCTCGGTGTCAGGAGGCCGGGCGCATCGCCTGACCCGGGGCGGACGTGAGTAGCGACTTCACGACGCGGCCCATGGAGTTCTTGGGCAGCTCGTCGCGGAACTCGACCTCGACCGGGACCTTGTAGCGCGCAAGCCACTTCGCGCAGTGCTCGATGAGCTCCTCGGCCGACGCGGCGGCGCCGGGATTCAGGACGACCACCGCCCTGACCTCCTCGCCGAGGACAGGGTTGGGCTTCGGCACGGCGGCGGCCTCGGCCACCGCCGGGTGTTCGAGCAGCACGGCCTCGACTTCGGCGGAGGCGATGTTGAGCCCGCCGCGACGGATCATCTGCTTCTTGCGGTCCACGAAGTAGAGGAAGCCCTCCTCGTCGGTACGGCCCAGGTCGCCGGTGTGCAGCCAGCCTCCGCGAAGCGCCTCGGCGGTGGCCCCCTCTTCCCCGACGTAGCCGCGCATGACCGCTGGGCCGCGGAAGCAGATCTCGCCGACCGTCCCGGGCGGGGCCTCACGGTCCTCGTCATCCACGACACGGAACCGGATCCACTCGTTGAACCCTTGGCAGCCGACTGTCATTCCCCGCTTTTCGCAGCGCCGTACGGCCTGCTCGTGCAGCTCCGGAGGCAGCACGACACCGCTGGTGCCACCCTCGGTCAGCCCGTAGAGGTGGGCAAGCTCGATACCGAGCCGATCACGAAACACGGCGTCGACCGCCTTGTAGAAGCTCGGCGACATCGACTGCCCGCCGTAGGTGAGGCGGCGCAGAGTGCGCAGGTCCATCTCGCCCAGCCGCTCGGGCCCGATCCGGTCGAGGATCAGCCGGACTGCGCCGGAGATGAGGAAGATCGACGTCGTCTTGTAGCGCGCGACACGCTCGAGCGTCTGCTGGGCGTCGAAGGCCGGCTCCACCACGTAGGTGCAGCCGGCTGCCAGCGCCCCGAGCAGGTTAGTGTGACAGCCGGTGCTCGTGAAGAAGGGAGCTGAGGACTGGTAGACGCTCGTCCCGTCGAGGTCCCACAGGCTCCGCGACTGATGCCCGCACGCCACGGAGTTCCCGTGGGTCAGGGCCACCGCCTTGGGGAATCCGGTGGTGCCGGACGTGAAGATCCAATCCGCGTCGTCGTCTTCGTCAAGCTCGGGAACGGACGGCGGCGCGGGGGGCTCGGCGGCGAGGCGCTGGCCCAGCGCCGCGTCGCAGCGGAGGACGGCTGTGTCTTCGAGCGCCTCGGCGACCTCCGGCGCTCGCAGGAGCTCAGTGTCCGCGCACAGCAGCACCTTGGGCGTCGCGAAGCGGAGCACGTAGGCCAGCTCCCGGGCGACATAGAGATCGCTGGTCGGCACGCTGATCGCGCCGAGTCGGTGCGCCGCGTGGTAGCCGAGGTGGGCCTCGACCGCCCCGGCGTTGCTGAGCATGATCGCCACTCGATCGCCCTTCGCGACGCCGAGCTCGGCCAGGATCGACGCGAGCCGGAGGCTCTCGTCGCGCAGATCGGCGTAGGTCAGCGAGCGCTCGCCCCCGTGGCAGAGACTCTGACCGATGAGCGCCGTGCGATCGGGGGCCTCCGCCGCGCGCGCGTCCAAGAGCGCGCGGACGGTGCGCTCTTCGATTTCGGCAGGCAGGCGCTCGAGCGGCATGCGTGGTCGGAAGTCGAACGGCGGACACCAGCCTCCCGAAGCGGCCGCGCCCCGGCAACTGTCGGTTTCGCTAAAGCTGGCCCCGGAGCGCGCGTCGCAAGGGTTTGCGCGGGATCTTGCCCTTGCGCTCCTACCTACCGTTCGGTAGTCTCGGCACGAGCTCGGCTGCCGGGCTCAGGAGAAACAAGCCATGGCGCCGCCGGGCGCCAGAGCGAGGAGGAGGACATGCCCCGGTCTGAGTACATCGATGTGCTCGTCGTGGACGACCACGAGGTCGCTCGCGAAGGCATCAAGATCGGGCTTGCCGCGACCGGACGTTGCCGCGTCGTGGCGGACGTCGCGGACGGGAGGGCCGCACTGCGCGCGGTACGCGAGCTCGAGCCGGACGTAGCTGTGGTGGACATGCGCCTGCACGACATGCCGGGCACGGAGGTGTGCGCGCGTATCCGGGAGCTCACCCCGCGCACTCGTATCCTGATGCTCAGCGGCTACCTAAACGAGGGGGCCGTCCGCTCGGCCTTGCGGGCCGGTGCCCATCGCTATGTCGGCAAGGCGGCCGGCATGGCCGAGCTAGTGCGCGCGCTCGACGAGATCGCCGACGGAGCCGAGCCCGCATCCGCCCTCGACGTTGCCGCCATCGTCAAGGAGATGCACGGCGGACACACCGCCTCAGCGCGCTGCGCCGTGAGCCCGCGGCAGGAGCAGGTGCTCGAGCTGGCGGCCCAGGGACTCACCGACCGAGAGATCGGCCACCGCTTGTATCTCGCGGAGTCGACGGTCCGCTTCCACATCCAGCGGCTCAAGACCGTGCTCGACGCGCGCACAAAGACCGAGGTCGTCGCCAAGGCGATCCGGCTGGGAATCATCGCCCCGGCGCTCGAGGCCTAGCATGCCGATCCTGGAGGATACGTATCGCTCGCCCTCGTCGCCCCGGCTGCGCGGGCGCCGATCCTCGCGCGCCGCCAATGGCCTCGCCACGGGACTCGGCCGCGCCGAGGTCGGGGCAGCGCTCGCTTCCCTGCCGGGCGTTCCCCTCGCCGTTGGGCGGCTCGAGGAGCTCGTCCCGGTGCTCGCGGCGGCGTGCGCGCCGGTCATCCGCGGGAGCCGCCTCGGTCTCGCGCTCCTCCAGGAGGGCGCGCTTCGGCTCGCGCCGGGCTCGTTCGGCTCAAACGCGAGCTCCGGCATGGCGTGGAACGTCGATGCCGACGGCGCGCCCGACGCCGCCCTCGCCGCGTCCCTCGGCATCCGGCGCCACCTCGACGCCCCGCTCGTTCACGGCGAGCGCCGGCTCGGCCTGCTCCTCCTCGCCGACAAGCCCGTCCCCTACGCGGGCGAGGACCGACGGCGGCTCAAGGCGATCGCTCCAGCGGTGGCCGCGACGGTAGAGACGACCGAGCGGCTGCTTGCCGCGCGGGAGGAGGCGGCGGCGCAGGAGCGCAGCCGCCTCGCGGACGATCTGCACGACACGCCGCAGCAGATCCTCTACGCAGCCGAGGCGACGCTCGGCGCGGTCATGGCCGGCTCCACCTCGCTCGAGGACGGTGTGCACCGGGCGCATGACCTCGTCGTCCGCTCGATGGAGGCGCTAAGCGAGCTCGTTGCCGCCCGCACAGCGCCGGACCAGCACTTCTGCGACCGGCTGGCGGAGCTCGGACCGAGGCTCGAGGGCATCTTCGGCGTGCCCGTCGAGTTGCGCGTCTCGGTGGCTGCCGGCCGCCTGAGCGCACGGCTCTCCGCGGCCGCCGCCCGGGCGCTCGCCCGCGTGGCGCGCGAGGCGGCTACGAACGCGCTCAAGCATGCCCGGCCGACGCGGGTGACGATCTCGCTCACGACCGGCGCAGCGGATGTGCTGCGGCTTACGGTGGCCGACGACGGCGCAGGATTCGCCGGCTCGCCGCCGAGGGCCTCCGGTTACGGGTTGCCATCGCTCCGCCGCTCGGTCGAGGCCTGCGGGGGACGCTTGGCCGTGTCCTCGGCCCCGGGGGCTGGCACCTGCGTGGTCGCCGAGGTTGGGGTTTCTCCCTTGAATGTGGTCGGTGCCTCGGCGGTGAGTGGCTGATGCCCGACCACGGCGGCAAGGTGTTCATCGTCACGGGGGCGGCGAGCGGCATCGGGCGAGCGGCGGCCCTGAGGCTCGCCGCGGACCGAGCCAGGGTCGCGCTGGCCGACATCGACGGCGAGGGCGGCGAGGCCACCGCCGAGGCAATCCGCGCGGCGGGCGGCGAGGCGCGTTTCCAACGGGTCGACGTCCGCACGGGCCCCGAGGTGGAGCGTTTCTTCGAGGCCGTCGATCGCGAGTGGGGACGCCTCGACGGCGCGTTCTGCAACGCCGGCATCAACGGGCCGACGGCACGCATCGAGGAGTACGCCGAGGCCGACTTCGATCGCGTCCTTGCCACGAACCTCAAGGCCGTGTGGCTCACCATGCGCAGCGCCTTGCCCCGGATCCGCCGCGCGGGGGGCGGGGCGATCGTCAACACCGGCTCGACAGCGAGCCTCCTCGGGTACGGGACTCTTGGCGGTTACGTGGCCGCCAAGCACGGGGTGCTCGGGCTCACGAAGACGGCTGCCCTCGAATACGCCGCCGACGGGGTGCGGGTGAACTGCGTATGCCCTGGACCGATCGACACCCCCCTCATGCAGGGCATCGAGCAGAGCACGAACCCCGACAACCCGATGGCGGTGCGCGAGGCCTTCGCGCAGACGACCGCCCTCAAGCGCTACGGGCGCCCGGAGGAGATTGGCGCGCTCGTGAGCTTCCTGTTAAGCGATGAGGCCGCGTACATCACCGGCGCGGCCGTCTCGATCGACGGAGGTGTGGTTGCCGGCATCTGACAGCACGACGGAGGAGAGGAGTGCGATGGCTACAGCAGAGGTGCAGTTCAGGTTGGGCGAGTACTTGGAGGTTGCCGCCTCGGACGGTGAGCCTCGCTTCCGCTGCGCGAAGTGCGGGCACGACCTCGGCCCGGCCTCCGGCAACTACAAGGAGCACGCCCTGCGGCGCGTCGCGCCGCTCGAAGAGGCAGGACCGCTCGTTGGGGACCCGAGCCGCTTCATCGACGACCGCATGGAGATCCGCCAGTTCTTCTGCCCTGGCTGCGTGACTCAGCTCGATACCGAGATCAACCGCGCCGGCGAGCCCATCATCTGGGACATCGAGTTGCACTAGCCATGGCCGTGATCGACACGCTCTCCACGCCGAGCGACAGCCGCTTCGTGTGCGGCATCGATATCGGCGGCACCTTCACCGACTGCGCCGTGGTGGACGAGACCGGCCGGATGGTCACCGCGAAGGTTCCGAGCACGCCCGACCGGCCCGCGGAGGCATTCATGGACGCACTCGCCGCGAGCGCCGCGACGATGGGCGTACCGCTCGGCGATCTGCTCGCCCGCTGCGACCAGCTCATGCACGGGACCACGGTCGCCACGAACGCCGTCGTGCAGAAGCGCGGCGCGAAGGTCGGGCTCGTCGCGACCCTCGGGCACGGCGAGGCCATCCTCCACATGCGCGGCGCCGGCCGGACGACCGGCGTGAACATCGAGCGGATGCTCGATATCCCCTCCTCGGGCAAGCCGGAGCCGCTTGTCCCCCGGGCGCTGATAGTCGAAGTCGTCGAGCGCGTCGACTGCGACGGCGACGTCGTCGTTCCGCTCGACGAGGCCCAAGCCGAGGCGGCGGTGCGGCGGCTCCTGGACCAGGGCGTCGACGCGATTGCTATCAGCCTCCTGTGGGCGTTCCTCAACCCCGACCACGAGCAGCGCATCAAGGCGATCATCCGGCGCCTCGCCCCCGACGTCTACGTGACCGCCTCCAGCGACATCGCCCCGGTGATGGGCGAGTACGAGCGCACCGTGGCGACCGCGCTGAACAGCTACGTGGGCCCGGTGACCCGCGGCTACCTGCGCGACCTCAGCGAGCGGGTCACCGGCGCGGGCTACGGGCGGGACGTGCTGATCGTCGAGTCCACCGGCGGCGTCGTGCCGGCCCCGCGCGCCGGCGAGGAGGCCTCGCTCACGCTCGGCTCCGGCCCGGTGGCGGGGATCATCGGCACGCGCTTCCTCGCCGAGGCGCTTGGCATGCCGAACGTCATCGCCGTCGACATGGGCGGGACGAGCTTCGACCTCGGCCTCGTCCGCGACGGGGCGCCGGTGACCTCCGACACGGCGCTCGTCGGCCAGTACCAGTACCACGTGCCCAACGTGGACGTGCGCTCGATCGGCGCGGGCGGCGGCTCGATCGCGTCGGTCGACGAGATCTCGGGCGGCCTGCTCGTCGGTCCCGACAGCGCTGGCGCGGTCCCCGGCCCGGCGTGCTACCGGCGCGGCGGCACTGAGGCCACCGTCACCGACGCGGACCTCGTCCTGGGCTACCTCGACCCGGCCTTTTTCCTTGGCGGGCGCATGGCGCTCGACCGACGGGCCGCCGAGGAGGCCATCGACCGGATCGCGGAGCAGGCGGGCCTCGATCGTACCCGGACCGCGGCCGGCATCGTCAAGGTCGTTGAGTTCCGGATGGCCGACCTGATCCGCACGACGACGATCGAGCGGGGTTTCGATCCGCGCGAGTTCAGCCTCTTCGTCTACGGCGGCGCCGGCCCGGTGCATGGCGTCTTGCTCGCGCGCGAGCTCGGTATCGGGACCGTCGTGGTGCCGATGGGCAACGCCGCTGGCGTCTGGTCGGCTCTCGGCGCGGCGACGTCGCATGTGCTCTTCGTCTACCGGCAGTCCGATCCCCAGACGGCGCCGTTCGACGGCGAGCGGCTGACCCGCGCCTATCGTGAGATGGAGGAGCGAGGCCGCCGCGAGCTGCGTGACCAGGGGTTCAGCGATGAGCGGATCGAGATCACGCGCCGCGCCTCCATCCGCTACCGCTACCAGATCCACGAGGTCGAGATCGAGGTGGCCGCCGGCGACATCGACGAGGCAGGGGCGCAGACAATGCTCGACGACTTCGAGCGCGCCTACGAGGCCAAATACGGCAAGGGCACCGGATTCCCGGCGGCGGGCTTCGAGGTCACGAGTCTCAAGGTGCTCGCGGTCGGCCGCCTCACGCAACCCGAGCTCGCGCAGCGCGCGCGCGACGGGGCGCGACCGGACAGCTTCGACAGTCGCGAGATCTACGTGCCGGACGAGGAGCGCTTCGTTCGCGCCGCGGTCGCCCATGGCCGGGATCTGCGCCCTGGCATGGAGATCGCGGGCCCCGCGGTCATCGAACTCGACTGGACCACGGTCGTCGTCCAGCCCGGCAGCCGTGCCGAGGTCGACGGCCTCGGCAACCTGATCATCCGCCTCGAGGAGAACCCGTCATGACTGCATCCATCGCCGAGACCTCCTGGGATGGTGTCGGCCGATCCTACATCCCGGACCACGAGATCCGCATCAGCCCCGCGGTGGCCCTCCATCGCGAGACTGCAGAGGACGTCGACCCGATCTCCTACGAGGTCATCCGCCACAACCTGTGGAACATCAACGAGGAGCACGGCTCGACGATCGTCAAGGTCTCGGGATCGCCGATCGCGGTCTTCGCGCACGACTTCAAC
Source organism: Microbispora sp. (assembly GCA_019689655.1). Classification (GTDB taxonomy): domain Bacteria; phylum Actinomycetota; class Actinomycetes; order Streptosporangiales; family Streptosporangiaceae; genus Microbispora. The sequence continues at coordinate 9,680 of JADGHC010000049.1, read as the reverse complement.
CCGTCGATCCTCACCGAGGACGGTGAGTTCGTCTTCTTCGGGCCGTACCTCCAGTTCCACGCGGGGATGCTCGACCTGAACGTCAAGTGGACGCTCGAGAACCGCTCCGAGCATCCCGGGATCCGCGACGGTGACATGTTCTTCGCCAACGACCCGTGGGTGGGCACGACCCACCAGCAGGACGCGGCGATGATGTGTCCGGTCTTCTGGGAGGGGCGGATCTTCTGCTGGGTGGCCAACCTCCTGCACTTTGCGGACGTCGGCGGCGGCACCCCCGGAAGCTTCTGCCCCGAGGCCAACGACGTCTTCGAAGAGCCGGTGCCGACTCCGCCGCTCCGGATGGTGGAGAACGGCGAGATCCGGCCCGACCTCGAGGCCCAGTTCCTGCGCCGCTCGCGCCTTCCGGAGCTCTGCGCGCTCGACCTCCGCGCTGTCGTTGCCGGCAACACGGTGGCCAAGAACCGGATTCTCGCTCTGGTGGAGCGCTATGGGCCCGGCGTGGTAAAGGGGGTCATGCGCCGCGTGATCTCGGCCGGCGAGGAGCGCTTCGTGCGCCGCCTGGAGCGGCTGCCGGACGGCGTGTGGCGCGACGTCAACTTCCTCGAGGTCGCGAAGACCGGTGATCGCCGTGCGTACAAGATCGCGCTCGAGGTCCGCAAAGAGGGAGACCGGCTCATCTTCTCCAACCGCGGGACCGACCCTCAGACCGGCGCCATCAACATCACCTACGCGGCGCTCCGCGGCGGGATCATGTGCCCGATCAACGCTTTCTTCCTGCACGACTCGCTCTACGCGATCGGAGGGGCGCTGCGCCACATCGACATCGAGCCGGAGCCGGGCACGATCACCTGCGCCGACTACCCGGCTGCGTGCTCGAACGGCGGCTCGACCGGCGTGCACATCGTCATCGGGCTGGCGGTCAACGTGCTTGCCAAGATGCTCGCCTGCGATACAAAGATGGCGCGCTCGTTCTGCTGCCAGGGCGGGGCAACGCAGTGGCCGGGCGCGACCATGTCGGGCAAGGACCGGCGCGGCAACGACTTCGGCGCATTTCTGCTTGACCCGATGGCAGGCGCGATCGGCGCATTCTCCTTCCGCGATGGCGTCGACGTCGGGGGCCTGTGGTTCGACGCGAAGGGCACGGCCCCGAACGTCGAGCACAACGAGTGGGCCTCGCCGGCGCTTTTCCTCTACCGCCGCGAGAAGCCGGACTCTGGCGGCGCCGGCAAGTTCCGCGGCGGCAACAGCCTCGAGCTTGCGTGGGTGCCGCACAAGACGGACGTGATCATGCAGACCACGACGGCGTGCGGCTGCGCGATCCCGACCGCCCGCGGGCTGTTCGGCGGGCTAGCCGGCTCGCCGAACCGCTACGACTACGTCGAGGGCAGCGACGTCCAGGAGCGGCTTCGGGGCGGGACGGTGCCGCAGGACCTCGACGAGTTGAGAGGCCGGCGGCGCGAGCTGCTGCCAAAGGAGACAGGGATCGCCCAGACCGTCCACGACGTCTACCAGCTCGCGATCTCGGGGGCCGCGGGTTACGGCGACCCCATCGACCGCGATCCCGAGGCGGTGGCGCGCGATCTGGCTGCCGGGCTGGTAACGCCGGAGACGGCGCGGCGCTTCTACGGCGTCGTAGTGGACGCGGCCGGCCACGTCGACGAGGAGGCCACGGCGCACCGCCGCGAGGAAATCCGCGAGGAGCGCCGGGCGAGCGCGGAGCGGCCGTCATGAGCGGGACGGTGACGGCCAAGACCGCCACGGCGGTCGAGTTCCTCGGCCGCTTCGCCGCCGGCCTGCGGCTCGACCGCCTGCCTCCTGAGGTCGTGGAGAAGGTCCGCTGCAACCTCCTTCACGACCTCGCCTGCGCGCTCGCCGCGCATTCGGTCGGTGACGAGGCGTGGCCCCTCACGCGCGGGCTCCGACCGGCGCAGGCGACGCTGATCTGCGGCGGCGAAAAAGTCCCCGCCGAGCACGCGGCCTTCGCGAACGCCGTGCTCGTGCACGGACGGGCGCAGGACGACACGCACTTCGCCGCCAAGTGCCATGCGGGCTCGGCGACCATCCCGGCCGTGCTCGCTCTCGCGGAGGCGACTGGGCAGGGCGGCGAGCGTGTCGTCCCTGGCCTGGTCGCCGGCTACGAGGTTGCCACGGCGGTCGGCGAGTTGTTCGCCGACGCGACAACGGCCCGCGGCCTGCGGGCCTCGATGCTCTACGGGACGCTCGGCGCCGCCGCCGCCTCGGCCGTGACCCTCGGCCTCGACACAGCCGGCACGACGAATGCGATCGCCATCGCGACTAGCTTCGCCGGCGGTCTCGGCCAGGCGTGGGTCGAAGGCTCGAGCGAGTGGCGCTGGGAACTCGGGATGGCGGCCCGCAACGGGGTGCTCGCCGCGCGCCTGGCGCAGGCCGGCGCGCGCGGGGCGGCGCATGCCTTCGAGGGCTCCGCGGGCTTCGTGAAGGCGTTCACGGGTGAGGCGGACTGGACCGCTCCCGAGGATTGGGAGCTCGGCGAGCGCTGGCGAGTGCTTGACGTCATCTACAAGCCTTATCCGGTCTGCAACATCACCCAGACCCCGGTTGCGCTGGCGATCGAGCTTGCTACCCGGTACGAGCTGACGGCCGCCGATATCGACGCGGTGCGGCTCTGGCTCAACCCCGCGGACCGCAGCTATCCCGGCACGCTCAACGCCGGCCCGTTCGAGGACGTCGGCGCGACGCTCATGAGCGCGCGCTACTGCGTTGCCATGGGCCTGCGCGACCGCACCGCGACGCTTGCGGGCCTGCGCGCCTTCGAGGACGAGGAGCTCCTAGGGCTCGTGAAACGCATCGACGTCATCGCGGACGAGCGCCTGTCCGTGCTCGCAGCTCGGCTTGAGGTGCGCACGCTAGACGGCAGGCGCTTCGAGGCCGAGCTCATTCCCGACGACGCGACGTACGCATGGGACTGGGACGGGGTTCGGGCCAACGCGCGGCGGCTCGCCGCCGAGATGCGCGACGGCGGGGCGGTCGACGCCCTCGAGGACCTGCTCTCGCGGATCGAACGGTTGCCTTCCATCGCGCCGCTCATGGACGTGCTGGCATGACGGCCGCGATCCACCGAGGCCGCACGCCGGTCGTCCTCGACCTCGAGACGGCGATCGCGACGATCCGGCCCGGGGCCGTGGTCGGGATCGGCGGAGCAGTCACCGCCGGCCACCCGATGGCGCTCGTCCGCGCGCTCGCACGCTCGGGCGTGCGCGACCTCACGGTTGTCGCGCCAACGGCGGGCCTCGACGTCGACGTCCTCGTGGCCGCCGGCTGCGTGCGCACTGTCGTCTCCTCCTATGTGGGAGCGGAGGGAGCAGCTCCGCTCGGGCCGGCGTTCCGCGCCGCCGCGGAGGCCGGCGAGATCGAGGTCCGCGACGTCGACGAGGCCCATTGCATCCTCGGCCTACGGGCCGCCGCGCAGGGCCTGCCGTTCCTGCCCTGGCTCGGTGGCGTGGGGACCGCGCTGCCGGAGCTCAACCCCGAGCTGGTCGAGTTCGAGGACCCGATCAGCGGCCGGCGGCTGCTCGCCGTCCCGGCGCTGAGGCTCGACGTCGCGCTCGTGTTCGCCGAGGCGGCCGACGCCTACGGCAACGTCCAGTTCGTCGGGACCGGGCACGCCGACCCACTCATGGCCTCGGCCGCGAAGCGCGTGATCGTCCAAGTGGAGCGCGTCGTCGAGAACGAGGAGATTCGGCGATCCCCCGGCGCCACGCGCTTCTGGCCGGACGCGACGGTCGTCCGCGCGCCGTGGGGGACGCACCCGTACTCGAGTGCGGTCATCACCGCGGACGAGGAGCACCTGAGGGGCTACGCGCGCGTCGCGGCGAAGGCGGCCCGCGGGGAGCGCGCCGAGCTCGACGCCTACCTCGAGCGCTACGTAGCCGGGCCGCAGAGCCACGAGGACTATTTGGAGGCCATCGGGATCCGGCGCATCGCCGAGCTCCTGATCTGACATGCCCGACTACACGACCGACGAGCTCTTCGCGGTGCTTCTAGCCCGCGACCTCCACCCCGAGGACCGGATGATCCAGGTAGGGGCGAACATGCCGATGGCGCGGGCCGCCGCGGTGATGGCGAACATGACGCGCCTGCCCGACGCGCGCGTGTGCGTCGGCTTGGCGATCGACAATCTCGCTGACGGCCGTGACGCTCCGCCGGTCTACCCGTTCGTGTTCGACTCCCGCGGCCTGCGGCGCGGCGAGGCCTACATGTACCAGCAGTGGGTGTTCGACGACATGTCCCGTCCCGACGTGTTCTTCGTTGGGGGCCTGCAGGTCGACCGGCGCGGCAACGTCAACCTGCTCGGGATCCCGGGCGAGGACGGCGGCTGGCAGCTCCGCGGTCCCGGGGCGGTCGCGCTGCCGACGATGAGCACGTACTGTCGCGGGTACTACATAGTCATGCCGCGGCACGCCCCACGCACCTTCGTCGAGGAGGTGGCCTGCATCACCGCGCTCGGCGACGTCCGCCGGCGCGCCGAGTTTGGGTTCCCGGGGGGCGGGCCGCGCCTCGTGCTCTCGCCGCTCGGGGTCTTCGACTTCGACGAGGACGGCGACATGCGGGTGCGGAGCCTCCACGAGGGCGTAACGGCCGAGCAGGCGCAGGAGGCCACGGGCTTCGACCTGCGCATCGACGGCGACGTGCCGGTCACCCCGTCGCCCACCGAGGAGGAACTCTTGCTCTTGCGCGAGCGCGTCGACCGCGGGGGGTTGCTACGGAATGGATGAGGAACGGCGGCGGCGGTTCGCCAAGCAGTATCGGGGCCTGACGCTCGAGGCGCTCGACGCTGGCGACGCCGAGGCGGCAAAGCGCAACCAGGAGTTGCTCTTCAAGCAATATCGCATGATGGAGCGCGCGCTGCGGCGCATCGTGGCGATCTTGATGGACGCGGCGGTGAGCGAGTACGACGAGGCACAGGCCCGCGACCGCGCGGCGTTCCAGCGCGCTGTGGACGCAGCCGACGCCGACGCCGCCCGCCGTCTGCTCGACGAGCACCGCGCGCTGCACCGGCGCTTCCACAACATGTACGTGGACTGGGTGGCCGAGCTGCTCAGCGAGATCCACGAGGCGTACGGGACCGATCGCTTCTACGAGCTCATGCGCGAAACCGGAGCCGAGTTCCGCGAGGACTTCCGCCGCTGGGCCGAGTACTCGCCGGAGCAGCTCTTGGACTCGTCGGTGTTCATGCAGCTCACCCACCCCGACGGCTCGCTCGAGGTGGAGGAGGACGAGGAGAAATACACGATCCGCCAGCACTGCGGCACCGGTGGCCGGCTCATGGCGGAGGGCCGCTTCGACGGCGAGGGCGCGCTGGCGCGGATCCCGGTCGCCAACCCCGCGAGCCTCGGCGAGGCGGGCCTGCCGACCTACTGCGCCCACTGCACGGTCTGGAACACCGTGCTCACCACCGAGCAGGAGGGGCACCCGCTTTGGGTCATCGAGCACCCGCACCACACGAGCTGCGCCATCCACATCTACAAGGACCCCAGCCGCATCCCCGAGGAGTATCTGGCGCGGATCCGGGGTCGGGGGCGCCACCCGTCCAAGACCCCGACGCCCGAGGATCCGCCACTCGAGGGACCTACCGGCTAGGGGTGCCTCGGGTATTCCGAGCGGTTGGGTGATCCGGGCTGAGACCGAGGCTGTGGCTGCTCCACGGATCATGGCCTTCGCGGCAGGTGGCTATGGAGCGCGCTCCATGACAGCCGCCCATCGTCGATGTTGACGACGACGGAGCTCACGACAAATCCGGGCACTGGCGGCGGGTCAGGGCGCGGCCAGCAGCCCGCCGTCGATTAGGTACGGCGCGCCGGTGCTGAAGCCGGCCTCGTCGCTGAGCAGGAAGGCGACGAGCGCCGCCACCTCGTCGGGGGTGCCGTACCGCTTCAGCGGCTGCATCTCCGCGAACATCCGCCGTGCTTGCTCGGGGTGATCCGGGTTCACTCGGCGCTCGGTGTCGGCCATCATCGGCGTGTCGATTGGGGCAGGGCAGATGCAGTTCACGCGGATGCCGGCGTCGGCGTACTCCAGCGCGACGCACTTCGTCAGCCCGACCACTCCGTGCTTCGCCGCCGTGTAGCCGCTCATGCCGGAGTAGGCGATGAACGCGGCCGTTGAGGCGACGTTGACGATCGCGCCGCCGCCGCGAGCTCGCAGGTGGGGCACGGCGTGGCGCATTCCGAGCCACACCGACTTCATCAGGATCGCCACGACCCGGTCGAAGTCCTCCTCGGAGTAGTGCTCGATCAGGGCAGTGGGGCCGTTCACGCCCGCGTTATTGACGATCCCGTCGAGCCCGCCGTGCTCGGCGGCGACACGGTCGACGGCGCCGCCAAAGGCCTCGCTCGAGGTCACGTCGACGGGGTGGTAGGCGGCGGAGCCCCCGTCGCGCCCGATTGCGGCCGCTACCTCACTCCCGCGCGTCTCGTCGAGGTCGAAGAGGGCGACGTGGGCGCCCTCCGCCGCAAGCCGGCGAGCGGTCGCCGAGCCGATCCCCCCGGCGCCGCCGGTGACGATCACGACCTTGTCGGTAAACCGGTTCATGTGAGTGTCACGGCGGGGCCCGACTGCCGCACCTGAAACACAACATGTACCACCGCGTGAGGGTGGAAAAAACGCTCGAAAGCGATAGTTGCGACCGGAGTATGGTCGGCACAACCGAGCCGCACGTCACACCCGGGAGAGGAGCTTTATGGACACCGACCCGACACCCGAGACGCCGCTGCTCTCCAACGTCGCGTTCGACGACCTCGAGGTGGGCCGCCGCTACGGGCCGTACACAGAGCGAGTGGGCGCTCGGCTGGCCGACTCCCTCCGGGAGCGCATCGGCGAGCCTTCGTCGGGCACCGTCGCGCCCCCCGCCGTCTTCCCGGTGCTGTTCCTAAAGGCGCTGCGGCGGGCCATGGGCGGGATCCCGAGTGGCAGCATCCTGGCGAAGCAGGAGCTCGAGTTCTATGCCCCGGTGCGCGTCGACTCCGACGTTGAAGTGAGCGCCTGGGTCGGGGAGAAGTACGTCCGCCGCGACCGTCCGTACGCCGTCATCGAGTTCGACGTCCGCCGCGACGATGGCGAGCTCGCCCTCACCGGACGTAAGGTGATCGTTTGGCCGGAGGCGGAGCGATGAGCGCGCGACCCGACCTTCCGCCGGTGAGACAGCCGGTGACTCAGGAGCTGATCGACCGCTACGCGGAGCTCTCTGGCGATCACAACCCGCTCCACGTCGACCCCGACTACGCGGCTGGGACGCCGTTCGGTTCCACCATCGCCCACGGCCCGATTGCGCTGCAGACCTTCTTTGTCGCCGCTACCCGTGCATCCGGCGCCGAGACGTTGCCGCCCGGCTCGAAGGTGAGCGTCACCTATCGCAGTCCGGTACGGCCAGGGGACGAGATTACCTGCGTCGCCGTCGATGCCGGCGAGGAGGCCTCCGGGGACGAGGTGCGGGCCGAGTGCCGCACGGGGGACGGGACGGTGGTCGTCTCGATCGCCGCGCGAATCCCCGGGTCGCCGAGCCAGAGGAGCAAGAGATGAAAGCCATGCGCGTGCCGGAGTTTGGACCCCCCGAGGTCCTCCGGCTGGACGAAATCGAGAAGCCAACCCCCGGGTACGGCGAGGCGCTTGTGCGCGTCCACGCCGTAGGGGTGAACCGGATGGACGTCGAGCTGCGAGGCGGCGTCTACGGCAAGGAGGCGCTGACAGACTTCTACTTCGGCCGGCTGATCGAGTTCCCCCACACCCCGGGCATCGAGCCGGCCGGCGTGGTCGAGGCCGTGGGCGAGGGGGTGACGGAGGTCAACGTAGGCGACCGTGTCGTGCCCCATTCGCATCTTTCCTGCGGGCACTGCCGGCACTGCCGCTCGGGCGTCGACAACGCCTGCGCCCAGCTTCGGGTTCTAGGGGTCCAGACGAGCGGGGTCGGCGGCTATGCGGAGTACTTCGTGTGGCCAGCGAGGAACCTCATCCCGCTCCCCGAGACCGTCTCCTTCGAAGAAGGGGCGTCGCTCCTCGTCAACTACGGGCCCGTGTGGTTCGGGCTGATCGAACGCGCGAACCTGCGCCCGGGCGAGACGCTGCTCGTCACCGGCGCCTCGGGCGGCTGCGGGCATGCAGCGATTCAGGTCGGCAAGCTCGTCGGGGCGCGAGTCATCGCCTTGGGCGGCTCGGAGGAGAAGCTCGCCGACCTACGCGCGCGGGGGGCCGACGTCGCGATCGACTACCGCGACGGTGACTTCTCGGCAGCGGTCATGGAGGCGACCGGAGGAGAGGGCGCCGACGTGGTGTGCGAGCTCGTCGGTGCCGACACTTGGACGCAGAGCATGGCCTCCGCGGCGCTGAGAGGGCGGCTCGTGGTCATTGGCTCCCATGGTGGCATCCGCGCGGAGCTCAACCTCGGCGAGCTGTTCGGGAAGAACGTGCAGATCACCGGCGTAACTCGTGCCAACCACGCGACGATGGCGAAGCTCGTCCGGCTGGCCGGCGAGGGTCTGCTGCGGCCGGCTGTGTGGCGGACGATGCCGCTGGCCGAGGCGGCCGAAGCCCACCGCCTCATGGAAGAGCGACGGCACAGCGGGAAGATCGTCCTCACCGTGACCTGAAAGGGGCACGATGGTTCTGGACTTCGCGTACCCTCTGCGGGTCGCCTGCGGCCGGTACGCCCGGCGCCGCGCGATCGTCCACCGCCGCGGCGAGCTGACGTACGCGGAACTGGGCGACCGGGTCGAACGGCTCGCCAGCGGCTTCCGCTCGCTCGGGCTCGGAGGCCGCCGGGTCGCCTCATTGTTGCTCAACGAGCCGGAGACGGTCGAGGTCTACATGGCACTCGCGGCGGCCGGCGCAATCAGTGTGCCGGTCAACGTTCGTCTGACCGTCGACGAGAAAGCCTACATCCTTGAGGACTCCGGCGCTTCCGTTCTCATCGTCGACCCCGAGCACGCGGGCGAGGCGCAGGCCCTGGCAGCGCGTGTGCCGGCGATCGAGCACGTGGTCTGCACCGGGGCGACAGGCGGCGGGGACGCGCTGGAGCTGGCGGCGATCCCGCGCGAGGGCGCGCCCGGCGAGCCGGAGTCCTGGGTCGAGGACGACGAGACGCCAGCGACGATCATGTACACGTCGGGCACAACCGGCTTCCCGAAGGGGGTCGTGCGAAGCCACCGCGCGAACGTGTGGAATGTCGTGAACTCGGCGCTAGGGTCGCCCCGCACACCCGACGACGTTGAGCTGTTCAACCTTCCCGCCTTCGGGATCGGCTTCCTCCACTTCGCAATGCCGGCGCTGCTCGGCGGCGCGACGCTCGTTCTCGATCGAGCGTTCGACGCCGAGCGGGTGTGGGAGCTGCTCGAGCGAGAACGCGTGACGCGAACCTTCCTGGCTCCGACGATGATCGCGGCGATGCTCCGTGTCGACGGCAACGAGCGCTACGGGCTCGAGGCGCTGCGGATCATTTACTCGGCGTACGAGTTCTCCCCCGCTCTACGGCAGCGGGCGCTCGCCCGTTTCGGCGATCGCTTCATATACATGTACGGCCTCACCGAGGCCCAGCTCACGTGCGGCTCCCTGGGTGAGTTCGCCGCGATACCAACGAGCGTCGGCCGCGGGATGGGCCTGCTACGGATCCGGATCCTTGGGCCGGGGGGCAGTCCGGCGCCGGACGGGGA
>JADGHC010000613.1 GCA_019689655.1 Microbispora sp. | reverse complement strand
CCAGTGCGCCGGGCGGGTGAGGGCCGGGGGCAGTTTCGTGGCGTCGTCTCCGCGGGCCGCGTTCACCTGGGACTGGGTGAGGAAGACGCTACCGGTGAGGTCGGCGCCGCCGAGGTCTGCCCCACGTAGGTCCGCCCCGATGAGGTCCGCGCCGCGCAGATCGGCCCCGCGCAGGTCCGCTCCAATGAGGTAGGCGCCCCTCAGGTTGGCCCCGCGCAGGTCGGCGTTCCTGAGCCGGGCGCCGATGAGGTCGGCGCCCCGGTGATCGGGACCGCCGCCCCCGGCCGAGCCCCGCACCAGTTCGCTGGTCCGCAGCAGCAGCACGTTGACCTTCTCGCGATGGGCGGCGACGTCCACGCCCAGCAGGTCGTCGGGGGTGCCCAGGGTGAGGCGCTCGGTCTCCTCGTACGCGCCGCGCAGCTCGGGGTGGATCGGGCGGGCCGCCGGCAGGGACAGCGCCTCGTCCAGGTACCACAGCAGCTCGTGCAGGTGCCGTACGACCGGGAACACCTCGAACATCCGGGCGGCGATACCCGGGTCGTCCCGCCAGCTACGGCCGAAGGTGACCTGCGAGACCTTCTGCCCGGCGCCGAAGCAGTCGTACACCGTGCAGCCGGGAAAGCCGCTCTCCCGCAGCCGGGAATGGATGCCGCAGCGGAAGTCGGCCGCGAGGTTGGGGCACGGCCGCCCGGCGTCCTTGCTGATCGCGAAGTCGGCCGAGGCGGCGAAGGGCAGCGCGACACAGCACAGCCCGAAGCAGCCGGCGCAGTCGGCCCGCAGGCCGGGCCGTCCGCCGCCGGGGGCGGGCGCGGCCTGGGCATCCGCGCGGACGTTGTCGTTCGTCAACAGGTCTGCTCTCCTCGTGCTCGGCGCCGCGCCGCTCGCCGTCGTGGCATCGGGCCGGAACGGAGCACGCGCTCCGGCGGCCGGGTCGTCATGTCTCACCCTAGTGATCATTCGAAGGGCGTGCTCCCCGGGATGGGGTGGGGGCGACTCGGCCGGACCGTGGTCGGTGCGCCGATTTCCGGGCGGGCCCCACTGAAGGACGTCACCGCGCCGGCCGGGAAGTCCTGGTCATCGCCGCGGTCGGTGCCGTCCCGACCACGGTGGTCGCGTCGAGCTCCTCGTCGTACATCAGGCGGGCGGCGAGCCCCGCGCGGGATACCGCGTCGGCGGTCTCGCGGGCCTGGCCCTCGCTCGTCTCCACCAGCAGGTGGCCGTCCGGTGCGAGCCAGCCGGCGGCCCCGGCGACGATCCGCCGTACGACGTCGAGCCCGTCCGCGCCGCCGTCGAGTGCGATGCGCGGCTCGTGCACGCGAGCCTCCGGCGGCAGCAGCCCGATCGCGCCGGTGGGCACGTACGGCGGGCTGGCGACCAGGAGGTCCACCCTGCCGCGCAGGGTGGTGGGCAGCGCCGCGTACAGGTCGCCCTCGTATACGTGGCCGCCCAACGCGGCGAGGTTGCGGCGGGCACACCGTACGGCGGCGGGGTCGAGGTCGACGGCGTGGAGTTCGACCGGCCCGGCGGCGGCCGCCAGCGCCATGCCCAGCGCGCCCGAGCCGCAGCACAGGTCGACGACGACGGCACCCGGCCGGGCCAGCGCGGCGGCCTGGCGGACCAGGAACGCGGTGCGGGGCCGGGGCACGAACACCCCCGGGTCGACGGCCGGCCGCAGACCGCAGAACTCGGCCCACCCGAGAACGTGCTCCAAGGGCAGACCGCCGGCGCGCCGGTTCACCATGTCGTCCAGCTCGGCGGGCGTACGCGCGGCCGAGATCAGCAGGCGGGCCTCGTCTTCCGCGAACACGCACCCGGCGGCCCGCAACCGGGCCACGATCGAGGAGACAGCGGGGGAGAGGGACAGGGACAAGGGGAGAGCCTTCCGGTGTGCCGAGGGCGCTCCCGTGGCCGTCTGCCTTACGCGACCATTCGTACGTGGAGAGGGGAGCACCCGACCTGATCAGCGGTAATGGGGCTCACCTCCTCGCGTCGCCGCCGTGACCGGTACCTTACCGCAGGCCGGACGAATCCCCCCGTACGGTCTGCTCCGCGAGCACGAACCGGGGTACCGGTCCCACGCCTCGCCGAGTTGCCCGCGCCGGGGGTGTCCCTGTCACGGTCACGTGGCCGGGGGACCGCTCGCTCGCGGAGACCGCCCTCGACCGGCTTGCCCGTCCCGGGGGCCTGCCGCATGTGATCACGATTCGCCGCCGGGCGGTCTCGCCGGGGCGGCGAGGTTGAACGGGCGTACGCGCGCCCCCTAGGATCACGGCCGTGACATTCGCGTTCTTCTTCCACCTCCGCTAGCCGCCGTCGGCGAAGCGAGGATCTGCCCGTCGCCGACGAGGCGGGACGGCGGGGTGCCGTCCCGGGCTGACGCGGGAGAAGAACGATCACCATGCGCGCACGCGCTGTCACTCTCACCGTTCCGCGTCCCGGCGCTCTCGCCGTCCCGTGACGGCGGCGAGCCTGGTGGCGCGGTGCGTCCACGGGCTGGAGCCGACGGTCGCCGCCGAGATTCTGCGGCGCGGGCTCGGCACGATCACTCACATCGGGCATCGCGAGGTGCACTTCCGCGCATCGCGCGCGCTCGCCCTGAACATCCGTACGGCGGACGACGTGTTCCTGCTGGCCGCGCAGGGCCCCGACGTCGGCGCATCCCGTCAAGGGGTCGCCGCGCTCGCCGAGCTGGCGGACGCGGCCGACCTCGCCGCGCTGGCGCGGCTGCGCCGCGACCACGGCGGGCCCGGCGCGCTCACCGGTGTCGAGGTGTCGGCGTCGTTCCTCGGCAGGCGCAACTTCACGAGGTACGACGTGGAGGACGCGATCGGGTATGCCCTGGCCGCCCGGCTGGGCGTCGGCTACCACTCGCGGCGGGGTGGCGCCGCCCCGCCGCCGGGGCACAGCGGCTGGCGGGTCACCCTCGACGGGGAGCGGGCCACGCTGCTGCTGCGGATCGCCGCGCGCCCTCTGCATCGGCGTGCGTACAAGCGGCGGTCGATTCCGGGGACCCTGCACCCGCCGCTCGCCGCGGCGATGGTGGCGATGGCCGGCATCGAACCCGGCGACACGGTCGTCGATCCCTGCTGCGGCGCCGGGACGCTGCTGATCGAGGCGGCACGGCAGCAGCCGGGGGCCCGTCTGTACGGGTTCGACCTTTCCGAGCGGGCGGTGACGGCCGCGCGGGAGAACGCCGCGGAACTGCCCGTCTGCGTCGCCCGGGCCGACGCCGGCCGCCTGCCGGTGCCGGACGGCGGCGCCGATCGCGTGTTGGCCAACCCGCCGTGGGGTGGTCAGGTCAGTTTCGGCGGCCTGCTCGCCGCGTCCGCCGCACGGTGGTGGGCGGAGGTCCGCCGGGTGCTCGCGCCCGGCGGGACCGCCGTGGTCCTGCTTCCCGGCGTCGGCGAGCTGCCGATCGGCATCCGCCACGGCCTGACTCCCGTGCACCTTCAGCGGGTACGGCTCGCCGGGGCGGAGTCGTTCCTCGTCCGGTGGACGGCTCCGAGATAGGGGAGGCGGGCCGGTTCTTCCTGCACGCGAAAAGGCCCCGCCCCCGGGGCACCGAGGGGCGGGGCTGCTGC
>JADGHC010000612.1 GCA_019689655.1 Microbispora sp. | reverse complement strand
GCGGAGGGTTGTGCGGGGGGTGAGCTGCGCGAAAGCGGCCGGGGGCTGGTGCTGGTCGGCAGCCTGGCCCGCCGATGGGGGCACTACGCGGCGCCCGACCGGGGCAAGATCGTGTGGTGTGAGCTGGCCATCGCGCCGGTGGAGGAGGTGCGTCCGGCGGGGACGGCGGGCTCCCCCGGCGCCGGTCCGGGGCCGCGTGGGAGATCGCAGGTGCCGGATCCGCGCGCGGCGGCGGGCGTGGTCGAGCCCTCCCCCGCCGATGTCCTCGCGGGTGCCTGCGTGGCGTCGGGCCCGGCCTCCCCGGGGGATTCTCCGGAGGCGTCGCCGGGTGCGCTGCCGCGCCGGGTGGGGCGGCAGCCGGTGGGTGCGCCGCCGGACGGCCCGGACGAGGCGACGTTGCTGCGGGTGCTGAAGGGCCTGCGGGCACTGGACGTCTCCGGGGGTGACCGCCGCTGAACCGGCCGGTGGAAGGCGGGCGGGGTCAGGGGACGACGGTGACCGGCCAGCGGCCCGCGCGGACCAGGCGGAGCGCGACCGAGCCGATGAAGCGGTGGCCGGCCTGCGTGGATGCGCCCACCACGACCGCGTCCGCCCGGATCTCGTCGGCGACTCTGGCGAGGACGCCGGCGGCGTCGCCGTACTCGGTGCGGAAGGTGTAGTCGACACGCCAATGGGCGTTCTGGGTGAAGTGCTCTATTTGTGCGCGTAAGTCGGTTGCGATCTCCTCCCCCGCCTCGATCACGGAGGCCGAGGCGGCCGGCATCATCGTGGTGATCGTCCCCGGATTGGCGACGTAGACGAGTACGACCTGCGAGCCCTGGCGGCGGGCGAGGCCCCAGGCGTACGCGGCGGCGCGCAGGGAGGTCTCCGAGCCGTCGATACCGACGAGGATCACCCGCGGGCCGTCGGTGCCCAGCTCGAACGTGTTCACGCAAGTCAGCGTACGGCTCTCCGGGGGCGGCCGCATCCGGCCCCGGGCCCGGGCGGCGGTCCCGGTGGATGCGGCGGATCCGGGTGGCGGCGCGGCCTGTTTTCGCATGGTCGCCGGGGAGGCGGGGCGGAGCAGCGTCCGGGGACGCGGATAACCTGTTGCGGAAATGTCGGGGCCGTTGGTTAGGGTCTCGGATCGTGGCTGGTCAACCTTTGATCTTTGCGCGTGGCCTGGTCAAACGCTTCGGGGAGTTCACCGCCGTCGACGGGATCGACCTGGAAGTGGCGCCGGGTGAGGCGTTCGGTTTCCTCGGGCCCAACGGGGCCGGCAAGTCCTCGACCATGCGCATGATCGGGTGTGTGTCCACGCCGACGGCCGGGGAGCTGCGGATTCTGGGCATGGACGCGGTGCGTGACGGGCCGAAAATCCGGGCGCGGCTGGGGGTGTGTCCCCAGCTCGACAACCTCGATCCCGACCTGACGGTGCGGGAGAACCTGGTGACGTACGCCCGCTATTTCGGGTTGTCGCGGGCGGAGAGCCGCAGGAGGGCCGACGAGCTGCTGGAGTTCGTGCAGCTCGGCGACCGGGCGAACGGGAAGGTGGAGCCGCTGTCGGGGGGCATGAAGCGGCGGCTGACGATCGCCCGGGCGATGGTGAACGACCCCGATCTGGTGTTGCTCGACGAGCCGACGACGGGGCTGGACCCGCAGGCCCGTCACCTGCTGTGGGAGCGGTTGTTCCGGCTGAAGCAGCGGGGCACGACGCTGGTGCTGACGACGCACTACATGGACGAGGCCGAGCAGTTGTGCGACCGGCTGGTGGTGATGGACGGCGGCAGGATCGTGGCGGAGGGGTCGCCGCGGTCGCTGATCGAGACCTACTCGACGGCCGAGGTGGTGGAGCTGCGTTTCCCCGGCATGCCCGATGCGGGTGCGCAGCACGCGGCGGCCCTGGAGGGGGTCGGCAAGCGGGTCGATCCGCTGCCCGACCGGGTGCTGGTCTATGTGGACGACGGTGACGCCGCGCTGGCGGAGATCCATCGGCGGGGGCTGGTGCCGTCGAGCGTGCTGGTGCGGCGGTCGACGCTGGAGGATGTGTTCCTCCATCTGACGGGCCGGACGTTGGTGGACTGAGATGGCGCTGCGAACTGACACGGCGCCGGCCCGGCCGGTTCATCCGACGATTGCCGTGCTGGAGCGGCATCTGACCCTGTACCGGCGGTTGTGGCAGGCGTCGGTGTTCTCCTCGTTCGTGCTGCCGGTGCTGTTCCTGCTGAGCATCGGCATCGGTGTGGGGGGTTACGTCGGCAGGGTGCAGGGGGTCGACTACCTGTCGTGGATCGTGCCGGGGGTGCTCGCGTCGACGGCCTTCCAGATCTCGGTGGGCGAGTCGACGTACGCGATCTTGGGTGACTTCAAGTGGGTCCGGGCTTATCACGCGATGCGGGCCACGCCGGTGGGGCCGGCGGACATGGTCCGGGGGCATCTGCTCTACCTGATGTTCCGGGTGACGGTCGCGGTGGTGGCGTTCCTGGTCGTGGTGGTGTTCTTCGGCGGGCTGCATTCGCCGTGGGCGCTGGTGACCCCGTTGGTGTGCGGGTTGCTGACGGTGTCGGTGGCGGCGCCGGTGACGGCGTTCGCCGCCACGATCGACCATGACAGCTACTTCTCGCTGCTGTTCCGGTTCGTGGTGATCCCTTCGACGTTGTTCGCCGGGGTGTTCTTCCCGGTGGAGCAGCTCACGGCGGTGTTGCGCCCGCTGGCGTACGCCTCGCCGCTGTGGCATGCGGTGGAGCTGTGCCGGGCGGCGACGCTCGGCCGCGTGCCGTCCTGGCCGGTTCCGGTGCATATCGGCTATCTGCTGGCGTGGGCGGTGGCGGGTCTTTTCCTGGCGGTGCGGGCGTTCCGCCGGAGGCTGGAGGACTGATGGTCACGACGCTGGTGGTGTCCCGGGTCTCCCCCGGCCGGGTGGGCGCCGTCGTCGGCCGCAATGTGGGGGCGCTGCGCTCGGGGCCGTCGTACTGGATCGTCTTGGTGTCGGGGTTCTTCGAGCCGCTGCTGTATCTGCTGTCGATCGGCGTCGGCGTCGGTGCGCTGGTCGGTGATCTGACGGTGGACGGGCGGACGATGCCGTACGCGGCCTTCGTCGCGCCGGCGATGCTGGCGGTGTCGGCGATGTCGGGGGCGCTGGCCGAGACGACGTTCAATTTCTTCCACAAACTGAAGTACGCGAAGACGTTCGAGGCGGTGCTGGCGACGCCGGTGCGGCCCATCGAGCTCGCGGTGGGCGAGCTGGTCTGGTCGGTCACGCGGGGTTCGCTTTACACGGCGATCTTCCTGGTCGTGATGGTGGCGATGGGGCTGACGGAGCCCGGCTGGGCACTGGCCGCGTTCCCGGCGACCGTGCTGGTGGGGCTGGCCTTCGGCGGGCTGGGGATGGCGGTCAGCACGTTGATGCGCGGCTGGCAGGACTTCGACCTGATGGGCACCGGGCAGTTCGCGCTGTTCCTGTTTTCGGGGACGTTCTCCCCGGTGCGGGATTATCCGGCCGCGGTCGAGGTGCTGATCCGGCTCACGCCGCTGTATCACGCGGTGGAGCTGGTGCGGGGACTGTGCATGGGAATGCTGGAGTGGGGGCTGCTGGGGCACGCGGCCTACCTGGTGG
>JADGHC010000611.1 GCA_019689655.1 Microbispora sp. | reverse complement strand
GGCGGTGGCCGCGCCCCCGGGGCCGTCCCCCAGCCCTCGCCCGACGCCGCGGCCCAGCCCGTCGCCGTCGAGATCGTCGTCCGCCCGCGTCCCCGCCATGCGCGCGATCCCGCCCGTACGGCACCGCAACCCGTTGGGGACGCTCACGGTCGTCGTGGTCCTGTCGGTGGCGATCGCCGCCGCCGGTGGCGTGGCTTTCCGCAGATAGCGGCCTTCGGTAGACAGCGGCCTTCGTAGATAGGGGAAAACGGGCGGCGGCGTCGAACGGGGCGTTAAATTGGACTCACGATTCGATCTTGGAAATACCGCCGCCGGCGGTGAAGGACGTGAGCCCAATGACGGTCGAGCAGGCGCCTGGCGGAGTCGATCCGACCATTCCCAATGCCGCCCGCATGTACGACTACTTCCTGGGCGGCAAGGACAACTTCCAAGCCGACCGTGACCTGGCGAACCTGGTGCTGAGCGTGCTGCCCGAGACCAAGGAGGGCGCCAGGCAGAACCGCCGGCTGATCGGCCGGATTGTGCGCTACCTCGTGGACCAGGGGATCAGGCAGTTCCTCGACCTCGGGTCCGGACTCCCGGCGCAGAACAACGTGCACGAAGTGGCTCACCGGTACGCGCCCGACGCGCGCGTGGTCTACGTGGACAACGATCCCGTGGTCTGCGCGCACGGCCGGGCGCTGCTGGCCGCCCCCGAACGGGTGGCGATGATCCAGGCTGACGCGCGTAGACCCGAGGAGGTCCTGGGCGATCCGCAGGTGCGCGAGCTGATCGACTTCGAACAGCCGGTCGCGGTGCTGATGATGTTCTTCGTGCACCTGGTGCCGGACGAAGACGACCCGCAGGGGTTCATCGCCGCCTACCGGGACGCCCTCGCGCCGGGCAGTTACCTCGCGCTCTCGCACGTCTGCAGCGACGCCGCCCCGGAGCGGATGGCGAAAATCACCGAGTTCTACCGCCAGGCCAACGTGCCGTTCGTCCCCCGGTCGCGTGCGGAGATCGCCCGCTTCTTCGGCGACTTCGAGCTGATCCCTCCCGGGCTGGCCAGCGGCATCGGCCCGGAGAACGTGTGGCCGTTCGGCGACGAGGAGACCTCGATGTTCGCCGACGAGGAGATGGCCCGCATGGGCTGCGCGGGAGTGGGCCGCAAGCGCTGACGCGTGCCGGCGGGGCAGGCGCCGGTGAGCGGCGCCGGCCCCGCGTGCGTTCAGGACCGGTTCGCCCGGGCCACGACCTCCTCGCTCGTCAGCGGACCGCTCGGGTGGTGGCTCAGGCACAGCGGCGTACGGACCTTCGTGAAAGACCCGCCCTCGACCGCCGCGTAGAACTGGCCGGACCGCAGGCGTGCCACGTCGGGGACGTCCCCGCCCTTGGACCTGGCCAGCTCACGCGCCGCCGTGATCTGGGCCGGCGCGTTGAGCAGGCCGAAGAACTGGGTGGCGGCGTTGCCCGTGATCCGGTTGTGCAGGCCCTTGGGCGCCTGGGTGGCGAACACCAGCCCGAGGCCGTACTTGCGGGCCTGGGCGGCGAGGGCGAGCGTGCTCTGGGTGCACACGGTCGCCGCCCCGGACGGCGCGAACGTCTGGGCCTCGTCCATCACGAACAGCCCGCCGAGCGGGCGGTCCCCGGCCGGATGCCGCTTGATCCAGGAGAACAGCGCCATCTGCAACTGGTTGACGAAGCCCTGCCGCTGGGCGTCGGAGGTCAGCCCGGTCAGGCTGATCACCGAGACGCGCGCCCGCTTGCCCTCCGTGGGCGTCAGCAGGACGCCGGGATCGACGGGCGTGCCGGTCCCCGCGAACAACGGATCGTTGATCATCTCCGCCCTCAGATGCTGGGCCATCTCGGCCGCGAGCCTGGCCGCGCCTTCGAGCGTGCTCACCCCGTCCGGCAGGTCGTCGAGCAGGGCGATCAGGCCGCCGAGTCCCGTGCCGCCGCGCCGCCCGTAATAGGCGACGGCCTCCCGGAGCACGGCCTGGCCGAGGTGGGCCCTGGCCGTCTTGGCCTCCAGCTTGGCCCGGGGCACGAGCGCGGCGAGGGCGGCGTCCACCGCCTCGCCGAACTCGTCAGCGTCGTCGGCGACGCTGCCGAAGTCGGGCAGCGGCTGGAAGCTCAGCGGGCGTCCCGACTCCTTGCGCGGCGTCCAGATCACCACGTCGGTGCCGGCCAGGTAGTCGTCGGCCTTGGCCGCGTCGCCTTCACCCCATTCCGCCGGCGGCTCCGGCCACCGGTCGCCGAGCCGCGCGAGGTCGTTGTTGACGTCGAGGACGATCGCCGAGACCCCCTGAAGGGCGCACTCCTCCACCAGACGGCGGATCAGCACCGTCTTTCCCGAGCCCGAGCCGGCGAAGATCGCCGTGTGCTTGCGCAGGGTCTCCAGCGGGATCCGTACCGGCCGGTTGTCCGACATCGCCGTACCGATGGTCAGGTACGGCGCCTCCGGGGCAGTCGTCGCTGCGGGAGAGGTGACGCCGGCCGGTTCCGGCGCATCATCGAGGACTCGGGACGGCGCGTCGCTCGCGGCCGGTTCCGGTGCGCCGGCCACCGGAGGTGGCGCGAGCCGTGGTACGGCATCCCGCTTCAGCACCCGGCGGACGGGGTTGGCGGTCCGCCGGGGACGCTCCGCCGGCCGCGCCGAGCGGGAGGGCCTGGCGTCGCCGGTGGCCGGGGCGGTGGCCGGACCGGTGACGGCCGCGTCGCTCAGCGCCTCGGCGAACAGCTTCACCTCGCTCGTCGGCTTACGCGAGACGAACCACGCCGGAAGAAGCGGAGAGTTCTCCGTCAGCAGGGTGCGAAGCGCGGAGAAGATCCTCAGATCGTTCTCCTCGACCCGGAGCACACGGCCGCCCGCCTGCTCGAAGGCCGCCAGGGCCTCCTGAGTGGCCGGTCCCTTCGCCCACTCCCGGTTCCGCAGCACGAACAGCTTGCGTGCGGGAATCCGCTCGTCGAGCCCGGCCGCCGTGCACGCGGCCTTCAGCCGGTTGAGCGCCGCGGTGTGATGAGAGGCCGAGATGGCCCGGAAGCACCAGTGGGCCTCGTTCTCCGTCGCCTCGTCGAGCGTGCGCCGCAGGCGGGCGTGCAGGGGCGGCTTCGTGCTCGGCGGCGGGTCCTGGGTGAACAGGCGCGCGTCCTCGCCCTGCTCGGCGATCCAGGCGGACAGCCCGGCCGACAGCAGCCCCGGCATCACGACGTCCTCGGTGATCGGGTCCAGCGCGTCCGCCACGTCCGCCCGCTGCCGCAGCTCCGCGAACCGCTTGTCGAGCTCGCGGAAGTCGGGTTCCGGAACCGGCTTGGGCTTTGGCTTGGGGACGATCTCGGCAGAAGGTGTGCCGGTCAGCCCTTCCAGCTCCGTGACCTGCCCGCTCGCCAGGCACGACCGGACGTGCTTGTCGATCCGGATGAGCAACTGGCGCGGCGTGTACTGGGGCGCCTCCTCGAACGCCTCCGGCCTCACGGGCCAGGTCGGATAGGGCGGGGTGAACCCGGCCGCCCCGTACTGCGCACGGAAGCGCTTCTCGATCAGCGCCATGCCGGTCGC
This sequence comes from Microbispora sp., assembly GCA_019689655.1. Classification (GTDB taxonomy): domain Bacteria; phylum Actinomycetota; class Actinomycetes; order Streptosporangiales; family Streptosporangiaceae; genus Microbispora. Next base: position 58 of record JADGHC010000611.1, on the reverse strand, counting down.
CGCGTCGGGGATGGTGTCGAGCGGCGTGGTCTCCCGGAACCGGTCCTGCACCGTGTCG
>JADGHC010000610.1 GCA_019689655.1 Microbispora sp. | reverse complement strand
GGCCGGTTCCGGCCGGCCACGGGCCCGCAACCGCGATGGGAGACATCTCGTGACAACCGACGCCGTGCGACGGCACGACCCGGCGAGCCGGACGTTCGCCAGCGACAACTACGCGGGGGTGCACCCCGAGGTCCTGGAGGCGATCGCCCTCGCCAACGGAGGACATCAGATCTCCTACGGTGACGACGTCTACACCGAGGCGGTCCGGGGCGTCTTCCGGCGGCACTTCGGAGAGCAGGCCGAGGTGTTCCCCGTGTTCAACGGCACTGCGGCCAACGTCGTGTCGCTGCGCTCGATGTGCGCCCACTGGGAGGCCGTGATCTGCCCGGAGACCGCGCACATCAACACCGACGAGGGCGGCGCCCCCGAGGTCACCGGCGGGATCAAGCTGCTGCCCGTGCCGACCCCCGACGGCAAGCTCACGCCGGAGCTGATCGACCGGCAGGCGTGGGGGTTCGGCGACGTGCACCGGGCGCAGCCGCGGGTCGTGTCGATCTCCAACGCGACCGAGCTGGGCACGGTCTACACCGCGGCCGAGATCAAGGCGATCTGCGACCACGCCCACGAACTGGGGCTGTTCGTCCACCTCGACGGGTCGCGGATCACCAACGCCGCCGCCGCCCTGGACGTGCCGCTGCGCGCCCTGACCACCGACGCGGGGGTCGACGTGCTGTCGTTCGGCGGCACCAAGATCGGGCTGATGCTGGGCGAGGCCGTCGTCGTGCTGAACCCGGCGGCGTCGCGGGGCCTGCCGTACCTGCGCAAGACGAGCATGCAGCTCGCCTCGAAAATGCGGTTCGTCTCGGTGCAGTTCGAGGCGCTGCTCGGCGGCGACCTGTGGCTGCGCAACGCCCGCCACGCCAACGCGATGGCGCGGCGGCTCGCCGACGCCGTACGCGACCTGCCGGGGGTGAGCGTGCCGCGTCCGGTCGAGGCGAACGCGGTCTTCGCGGTCCTGCCGGCCGACGTGGCCGACCGGCTGCGCAAGCGGTTCCGGTTCTACAACTGGAACGAGCAGATCGGCGGGGGCATGGTCGAGGCGCGGTGGATGTGCGCCTTCGACACCACCGAGGCCGACGTGGACGCCTTCGCCGCGGCGCTGGCCGAGGAGCTGCGCGCTTAGAAGCGGGTCACGGCGCGGGGAGCGGCTGGGCTCCCCGCTTGGCCAGCAGATCCTTCATCACGTTGATCTCGGAGTTCTGGCTGTCCACGATGTGCTGGGCGAGCGTGCGCACCTCGTCGCGGTCCGACAGCTTGAGCAGGCCCAAGGCCATCTCCACGCCGCCCTGATGGTGGCGGATCATGAGCTGAAGGAAGAGGATCTCGGCGTCCCTGCCCGTGGCCTGGCGGAGCCGGTTCAACTCCTCATCGGAGGCCATGCCGGGCATCCGCCCGTCCGGCAGCAGGACGGACGTGGAACCCCCGCCGTGCCCGTGCCCGGCCATCCAGGCCATCGGCGGGCGGTCGGTGCTCTGGTCCAGTCCCCACTCCTGGAGCCAGCCCATGAAAATTCCACGCTGCGTGCTCTGCGTCGTGATGATGTCGTACGCCAGGCTGCGCAGCGCCTGGTCGGAGGTTTTGTCCCTGAGGATGAAGGCCATCTCCACGGCCTGCGCGTGGTGGACCCCCATGTCCCTCGCGAACCCGGCCTCGGGGGAGGCGTCTCCCGGCGTGTTCTGCCTGGTGAAAAACAGCACGAGGACCACCGCGGCGAGGAGGACGGCGACCAGCCCGAGGACGGGGAGGCGGCGCCGGGACGGGGGAGCGGTCTCGACCGCGCTGTCTTCCGGGACGTCGATGTCAGTGCTCATCGCTCACAGGCTACTCGCCGCCGTTTCATCGCTCTGCCCGAAGCAATACCTTTAGCCACTATTCTCCATACGCAGCGGGGGCTTGCATGATCAGCGGATGGAGGAGCGATGGCGAAGGAGAAGGCGCAGGCGAGACGTGAGCACCTCGCCCGCATGCGCGCCGAGCAGAAGCGCAAGGAGCGGCGCGCCGCCCTTCTCATGTGGGGGATAGGCGGACTCGTGATCGTCGTCCTGATCGCCCTCGTCACCGTGTACGTGATCCACGACCGCTCGGCCAGGTCGCTCAGCGCGGTCAAGACCTTCGACTACAAGGGCGCCGACCACTCCTGGGACAAGGTGACCTACAAGGAGACGCCTCCGGTCGGCGGCCGGCACAACTTCTACTGGCAGAACTGCGGCGTCTACGACAAGCCCATCCACAACGAGCACGGCGTCCACTCGCTGGAGCACGGCGCGGTGTGGATCACCTACCGGCCCGATCTGCCCAAGGCCGAGGTGGACAAGCTCAAGACCTTCGCTACCGCCGACTACATGCTGCTGAGCCCTTACCCCGGCCTGCCGTCCAAGATCGTTGTGAGTTCCTGGAATCACCAGCTCGCGCTGAACTCCGCCGACGACCCCCGCCTGCCGGAGTTCATCAAGAAGTACAAGCAGAACCCCACCACCACCCCCGAGTACGGCGCCTCCTGCTCGGGCGGCGTCAGCACCACCGAGGACCAGCCGCTCCCGTCGCCCGAGCCGGACGTCCCGGAGGGGACGATGCCCAGCGCGGCCCCGTCCTCCTGATCGGCGCCTCCTCAGCCGGCCAGCACGCGGTCCACGGGCACGGCCTCCAGCCCGTGGGCCTCGGCCACCGGGCGGCTCGTGAGGTACCCCTGGTGGGTGCTCAGGCCCCGGGCGAGCGCGGGGTCGGCGATCATCGCCTCGCGCCAGCCCAGGTCCGCGATCGCCAGCGCGTACGGCAGCGTGACGTTGGTCAGCGCGTACGTCGAGGTGTGCGGCACCGCTCCCGGCATGTTGGCCACGCAGTAGAACAGCGACTCGTGCACCCGGAAGGTCGGGTCGTCGTGTGTGGTCGGCCGGGAGTCCTCGAAGCAGCCGCCCTGGTCGATGGAGATGTCCACGAGCACCGACCCCGGCTTCATCCGGGAGACCAGGTCGTTGCTCACCAGGGTCGGCGCCTTGGCCCCCGGCACGAGCACCGCGCCGATCACGAGGTCGGCGTCCACCACCGCCCGCTCGATCTCGTACTCGTTGGACGCCACGGTCTGGCAGCTCCCCCGGAAGACGAGGTCGGCGTGGCGCAACCGGTCGACGTCGCGGTCGAGCAGCAGCACCTGCGCCCGCATGCCCACGGCGACCGCGGCCGCGTTCATGCCGGAGACGCCCGCTCCGATCACCACCACCTTGGCCGGGTAGGTGCCGGGGACCCCGCTCATCAGCACCCCGCGCCCGCCGCCCTGGCGCATGAGGTGGTACGCGCCCACCTGCGGCGCCAGCCGCCCGGCGACCTCGGACATGGGCGCGAGCAGCGGCAGCGTCCTGTCCGGTTTCTGCACGGTCTCGTACGCGATGCCGGTCACGCCCGACTCCAGCATGGCGCGGGTGCATGCCTGCGAGGCGGCCAGATGGAGATAGGTGAACAGCACCTGGCCCTTGCGCATCCGGTGATACTCGTCCGGCACCGGCTCCTTGACCTTCAGGATCAGGTCGGCCTCGGCCCACACCTCGTCCGCCGTGTCGAGGATGACGGCCCCCGCCGCGGCGAAGTCCTCGTCCGGGATCGCCGAC
>JADGHC010000609.1 GCA_019689655.1 Microbispora sp. | reverse complement strand
GATGTGGGCGGCACGGACGGAAGGGCCGTCCGGGTCGGCGTCGCCGCGCCGGGGGTGGTGGCGGGCGGGGTGGCCCCCGGTAGTGCGGTCGAGGCGACGGTCGTGCTCGGCTTGGGCTGCGGCTGCTGCGGTGGCCGGTTGCTCGCCGTCGGCCCGGCCGTGGGCGTGGGTTGCGACGTCGGCGTGGCCGTCGGCTTCGGCGTGCCGGAAGGTTTGGCCGTCGGCGAAGGTGTGGCCGTGGCCGTGGGGCTCGGCTGGGCGGTCGCCGTGGAGCCGGGGCTCGGCGAGACGTTCACCGAGGTGGTCGGGTGCGGAGTGGCCTGCGGCGTCGCGGTCGTGGTGGGCTTGCTACTCGCGGACGGCGCGGGCGTGCCACTCGCCGCAGGCGTCGAAGCCGCCGACGCAGTGGGACTAACGCTCGCGGACGATGCAGGCGCGGAAGCCGCCGTGGTAGGCCCGCTACTCGCGGACGGCGCGGGCGTACCACCCGGCGTGGACGCCGTGGTGGGGGCACTGTTCGCGGACGGTGCCTGTGCGGCCTGACCAGGAGTGGCGGTCGCGCCGCCTGCCGTCGGCGTCGGAGCCGACGCGGCGCCCGGCCCGCCGTTCGACACCGGCTTTCCGCGCCCGTCCGGCACCGCGTGCCGGTCCATCACACGTCCATCCGGCGCCGCGCGCCAGTACGGCACCGCATTGCGTTCCGGCGCGGCGGACCCGTCCGGCGCGTCGAGGCTTCTCGTCCTGGGACCGCTGCCCGAGGTCGGGACGGGCCCCTGCGAAGCCGACGGCGACGAGACGGGCGGCGTCGCCGTATCACGAGGCGTGTACGGCGACGGAGTGGCCGATGGCGGCAACGCCGAGCCGGTGCCGCCACCGCCCACACGACCGGTGCCGCCCACGTGACGCGACGTGCCGGTCCACCGGTCGTCGCCGGTGCGGCCGAACCCTTGGCGGTCAACACGGGACTCGCGGGTCGTGTCCGTGACACGGCTCCGTACGTCGCTGTCCCGGTCACTCGGCTCATCGGCCGTCCGATCCCGGACCGCCGGATCTTCCGATCCGTCGTTCACATCGACGCCGGCCGACCCGGACGCCGACGCGCCGTCGGAAGCCCCGGACGAGTCGCCGGAGGAAGCCGGACCGGCCTTGTTCACCATCTGTGGGCCGGACGCGGCATGGTCCGGTGCGGTCACGGGGTCGTCTGGCGGGCCGCTCGACGAGACGTCCGCCGAGCGGCCTGACGAGGCGTCCGATGCCGAAGCCGACAAGGAGTCCGGTACGGACGACGCGGACTCCGGCGAGACGTCCGCGGGGTCGTCGGAGGTGGGCGCGGCCATCGGGACCGCGCCCTCCAATGGGGGAGGGGCATCCCAGCCGGGCTCGGCCACGGCCGCCCAGGGCTGCGCGGCGACGGCACCGCCCGTGGCGGATACCGCGGCCAGGAGCAGGCCGGAGACCAGCGTGGCGCGCCGGGGGGACATTCGGGGGGTCATTGCGGGCACTTCCTCGATTTAGGGAGTTGGCCGGGGACCGATGAGGGACTTCCAGCCCGCCGCGGCGAACTCGGGCGTCCCTGGGAGAGCTGCTGCGGGTACGGGCGGGGGCGTCGGATCGGGAATGTTCACCCAGTCGCCCTTGCCCGCACCGCGCATGTCGGGTTTCCACGCCATCAGCAGGTTCATGGCGTAGGGGCTGGAGTAGACGGGGACGGTCGCCCCGACACCCGTGGTCGCCGTCACCTGGACCAGGACGGATACCTGCACCTGGTCCTCGGAGCGGCTCTTCCACTGGATGCCGATCGTCTGCGTCCGCAGAGCCGCCCCCGTGGGGAGATCGCCTTCGGGAGGAAGACCGAGGGTCTCCCGCCAGCCGCGTACGGCGTCGCGCGCCCCCTCGCGCGCCGCCTCACGCTGGTCCGGCGGGGCGTACAGCGCGGCCGCCTGCTCCGCCTGGCCGAGGTCGAGCGTCCAGGCGGCCTCCAGGGCGGCGGCCGCGGCGGAGGCCGCCCCGATCTCGGTGTGGGGGAAGCCGACGGGATAGCCGCCGTCGCCCTCGTACCGGGCGGGAACCGCCAGCGCGACGGACGGCGCGGTGACCCGCGCCGGCGCGGGCGGCGTCTCGGTGTGCCGGGTCTGCAGCACGATCACCGCGACGGCGATGACGGTGACGATTCCCGCGACGGCGACGACCAGGTGCCGGGGATCCCACCGGCGCGGCGGTCCCAGGTCCCAGTCGAGCGCCGGATCGGGGATGACCTGTCCCACTACTTGCTCCGGTCCGTCCGCTGCGAGAACGCCTGCCCGGCGGCCGCGGCGAGGCGCAGGTACGCGCCGCGCGTGGTGGGCTTCAGCCGCGTCAGATCGACCTCCGCGCCCTCCTTGAGATGCGGGTCGAACGGCACGCGCACCACGGTGCGGCAGCGTCCGGCGAAGTGGCGTTCGAGCAGGTCCACGTCCACGTTCGACTTCGGCTCGACCGCGTTGAGCACGACGATGGCGTTCTTGACGAGATGGCCGTGACCGTGGGCGGTGAGCCAGTCGAGGGTCGCGGCGGCCGAGCTCGCGCCGTCCACCGCCACCATGGTGACCAGCACGATCTGGTCGGCCAGTTCCAGCGTCGCGCCCATGGCGCCGTGCAGGAGCCCGGTGCCGCAGTCGGTGATGCAGATCGAGTAGTAGCGCTCGATCAGATTGGCGACCGTACGGTAGTCGTCCGCGTTGAACGCCTCGCTGACCGCCGGGTCGGTGTCGGAGGCGAGCACCTCCAGCCGCGCGGGCGACTGGGAGGTGAACGCGCGGGCGTCGGCGTACCGCGTGATGTGCGGCGCCTCGGCGAGCAGGGTGCGGATGGTCGCCGCGGTCTCCGACTTGACCTTGAGGCCGAGCGTCCCCCGGTCGGGGTTGGCGTCGATGGCGATCACCCGGTCGCCGCGCAGCGAGGCCAGCGTGTTGCCCAGCGCCGCCGTGGTCGTGGTCTTCCCCACTCCGCCTTTGAGGCTCATGACCGCGATCCTGTGGTGGCCGCTGGCGACGGGCGTCTGGGCCTGTGCGATCAGTGTGCGCCGTTCCAGCTCCGCCGCCGACTCGGCCGGGATGATCCGGCCGCCGGAGAGCTTGTAGACCAGCCGCCGCCAGCCACCGGTCGGCTCCGCACGGCGGTTGATCAAGAGATGTTCGGCCGTGAGAGGAATGCTCTCCGGAAACTGCTCGGCGGGAGTGGGCACCGATGTGTGCATCTCGGTCATCGTCGGGTCCTTTCACCGAGGACTGCGGGAAACGGGACGGCGGTCAGCAGGTGCTCCATCGCACGGTCGCGGTGCCTTTTTTGCCCTTGGGCGCGTGCAGCTCGAGCGGCGCCGTCATGGGCGAGGGGACCCCGCACCAGTAGCGGACGCGCAGCGCGCGCACGGTGAGCACGAGGGTGTGCCCGGGCTTGAGCGTTCCACTGGACGGCTCGACCACCAGGCCGGGAGCCGATATCCGCCATTTCACGGGTTTTCCGGATGTCGTGGAGAGGGTGAGGGTGCCTCTCCCGAACGCGTCGAGCGTGATGACGGACGGCGCCTGCACACCCCAGGCGCCCATGAGGAAGGCGCCGGGGGACGCT
>JADGHC010000608.1 GCA_019689655.1 Microbispora sp. | reverse complement strand
GCCCTCGCGACCGCCGCCAACGCCGCCCCCGCCTCCACCGCTTCCACCACCGCCGCCCCGCACCACGACTGGGACTACGACGGCTGGTGGGGCACCTACTACTCGTCCAACCACCTCGCCAAGGCCAGGGGCTACGTGGACGTGAACTACCGCGGTCTCAAGTGGAACAGCGTCCACGTCACCGGCAAGCTGTACGACCAGGACCACCGCACCTACCGCCGGGGCGGTAAGTGCGCGTTCGTCCAGTTCCGCGTGACCTCCTGGAGCCACGCGCAGAACTACAAGACGTACAAGTACTGCGGTGCCGGCGGCTACAAGAAGATCGACTTCTGGAGCTACAACGCCGCCCGGGTCCAGGCGAAGGTCTGCCAGATCGGTCTGTACAGCCACTTCCCGGTCAGCTGCGGCTACTGGCACGACGTCTACAACGCGTACGAGGAGAAGTACGGCTACGACGCGTGATCATCACCTGCTCCACCGGCCACCGCATGACGCGGCCCGTCCCAGAAGGGACGGGCCGCTGTTTTCTATGGGGATTGGGTATGGGATCGCGTCTACGGTGCGATGACGTCCGCGGCGCTCATCACGTCGTCGAGACCGATCACGCTGCTTCCGACTCCGCTTCCAGGAGGCCCAGCCGCGCGCGCAGACGATCGCGTATGGCGGGCCACTCGGGCCTCAAGATCGAGTAGTACGCGGTATCTCGGACCGTGTTGTCGGCGCCTCGGCTGTCCGCCCGCCGCACACCGTCGAGGTGCGCGCCGAGGGCCTCGATGGCGGCCCGGGAGCGGGTGTTGCGTACGTCTGCCTTGAGGGTGATCCGGTGCACCTGCCAGGTCTCGAAGGCCAGGGAGAGCATCAGATACTTGCTCTCCCTGTTGACACCGGTGCCCTGGGCCGACGCGGCGAGCCAGGTGTACCCGATGTCTGCGACGGACGGGACCTCGCCCACCGCGCCCTTCGTTCCCGGCGGCCAGGGCATCGGGCCCTGCCAGTACTCCAGGTTCATCAGGCGGGTGGCACCGACCACACGGTCGGTGTGCAGCCACCGGATGGCGAAGGGCAACGTGCGGCCCTCCGCCTGCTCAGCCATGGCGGCCTCCACATAGGAGACCATCTCCTCCCGGCTGGCGGGAACGCGAGTGAAGGCGTACGTCGAACGGTCTTCACTCGCCGCGGCGACGAGGTCATCGAGCACCGCGAGGCTGAGCGGCTCCAGGCGCACGGAGCGCCCGGACAGGGTGACAAAAGCGGGCATGAGCACATAATGGGGGCTGCTGACCACGGCTGATACCGAATGACACAAGACTTCTTGGCGGGGGCTCGGTTAACCAGCGCGCCCGGCTGGAAAACCGCAGGTCAGCGCCTTGATCCGGGGCTTTTGTGGCGGGCGCCCAGGGTAAAAATTTGGTCAAAGATCGCGGCGTCCGGCGAACGGTTCAGCGGAGGGCGGCGAGGGCGTCCGCCGGCATGCCGGAGCACGTCTCCGGTGGCGTCCGCGAGCCCCTGTCATAGGGCCGCGTCCGGGCCCTCGGCCCGGGCGACGATGCTCGTCCCGGGCAACGCGCCGGGGCGTGCGGAGCGCCGTTGATGACGCTGTGACTCGGCCTCCGCGGCCGTCCGGCCTTCAGCCGGACGAGCACGCCACGCCCCCCATGCCGGTGAGCCGTGCGTCGGGTGCGCTGTGTCCCGCGAGGGGTACCGTCTGTCGGCACGGACACAGGCCGCGCCGGGCGTCCTTCGCGGTGAGCAGGCGGACGAGGAGCCCGCGCTCGGGCCGGGTACCCGCGCAACGCGGCGCGATCGCACGCACCGGCGGGCACGGCGGCGGGCAGCCTCGACGCCGGAGTGAAAACGCCTGTCCGAGGCGCGCCTGGTCGTACACCTCTGGAGCAGTGAGCCTTTTTCACCCTGAGTAGCGGTCGTCTTCGCCGGCTTCCAGGACGAGGTCGGCCTGAACGATCGGGGTGGGCGCGGTGAGCGCAGCAGCGGAGCTTTGACAGCAGCTTCCACGCTTTCAGGGGTGCGACGGTGGTCGGCCCGTCTCGTGCGCCCATCGTGATCAGCGGGATCAGAATGAAAATGGCTCAGTGGGCGTCGGCGTCAGGGTGTCGTGGACGCGGCAGCGGGCATCCCCCGTCTGCGGGGATACCCGTATGGGGAACTCCGGTGTCATTTACTGCGGAGTATCTGGGTCATTGCGGTGACCAGGTCCTGCTGGGTCCTGGAATTGCCGCGGTTGGCCTCGGACAGGTGGTTGATCCACACGATCCAGGCTTTTTTACCGAGGATTCTGTAGAGCACGCCGCCCTCGCTCTCGTCAACGGTGAAGACCCAGCTCGGCAGCTTGTAGTTGGCGTACTCCTTGGAGGAAGTGGCCATGTTCGGCACGGTCGTCACGCCGACGCCGTGCAGGACCGCGGCACAGACCAGGCAGACGGGGTTGGTCAGGGCGGTGAACTGGCCCGAGCTCAGGTCTTCCCTTGTGTTGTACGCCTGGTTCAGGCAGTCCACCTCGCCGTGGAAGCCCGAAGTCGACGAGCCGTTATAGGTGGTTCCGTTGAAGTCCATGGTGCAGGCAGTCGCCTGCCCGGGGGTCATCGGCCAGTTGAGTGAAGTCATTTTGTCCGGTACACAGTTTTTGATGTACTCGGCCCACTTACCCGCGACGACGTTGATTACGAGCGATGGCCGCGTGTTCTCGCTCCATGTAGCCGTGTCCTTTCCTCCGCACGACATGACGCGCTCCCTTCGATAGGGGGTCCTTTCGCACCGTAACCTTGCGGATTCACTCCGTAAAGGAGGGTCGATCCGAAAAGCGGTGTTCGCGATGCGCGATAAAGGGGGTGGTGCGTGGGCGCAATGCGACTTTCCCGCACGCTCCTGGTTCTGGCCGGGCGGTCGCCGAGGCCGGCGCCACGCTCTGGCCTCCCCTCGGGTGCGCGGTTAGCCCGATCGCCCTTGCGGGCCGGTCCTCGCGCAGGTGCCGGCCCTGCTCGTGTTCACCCGGTGACCATGTGCTTCGAGCTTGAGCACATCTCGTGTCTCGCCGAGGCTGGTAGCCGGCATCCGCTCACGCCTGTCGGGCCGCTTCTGCGGCTCCTGACGCTGCTTCACTAGGCCCTGCATGTGCTCACGAGGCCCTGCACGTGTGCCTCGGTCGTGCCGTTCGCGTGGACGCTCGCGATGTCGGCGGCCGGCGGCCGGCTGCCGCAGGTCGCCCTTGGCTCCGCGATGATTGCGCGCACCATCATGGGCCGCCGCACGTATTGCGCGTCGCTCCTTTCGGCTCGACCTGCTGCTCCAACTTTTCCACCTCTGCGGTTGCGGAGAGTGACCGCGCTGCGAGAGAATTAAAACAAGTTTTCGAGTTACATGCGGGAGGGTGTCATGGATCTGTTTGAGATCGATCCTTGGCGCTCTCGTCGTTCGGATGGTGGTGCTGGGGCGGAAAGCGGGGCGGCCGGGGACGGTGCGCGGTTCGGCGGCGGTGATGGTGAGTGGTGGGATGGGCTGCTCGCGGGTTCGCCGTTGTGGTCGTCGGACGGGCCGCTGGCTCGTGATGACTGCCGCTTCGATCTTTTCTCTAGTTCATCAGATGCGACCGACATTC
>JADGHC010000607.1 GCA_019689655.1 Microbispora sp. | reverse complement strand
CCCGTCCGTTTTTAATACCCCCCCGCCCGGGGGCAAGCACATGGCCCGGGCCGAGTGGGTGGCCGCGGGGGCCTGCGACATCCTGAGGGTGGGGGTGGTCGGCTCCGGCGGGATCATCCCGGCGATCAAGGCGGTCCACCTGGCCGAGTCGTTCGGCATGGACTGCGAGATCCACGGCAACGGCTCCGGCGCCCTGGCCGTGATCGGGGCCACGCTGTGCGGCCAGTGGTACGAACGGGGACTGCTGCACCCGCACTCCGACTACGACACCCCGCCTCCGCATCTGCGGTCGATCGTCGACCCGCTCGTCGACGGCAAGGTGAGGATGCCGGACGCCCCCGGACTGGGGGATGATCTGGATATGGACTACATCGCCTCCCGCACGGTCGCCTCCTGGGGAACCGGCTCACAATAGGAGGCGGACAGGCAGGTCAGGGAGGAACACATGGCGGAAGCCGTGCCGCACGTGAAGTCGGCACTTCGGACGGTCGAGCTGCTCGACTTCTTCGCGCAGTATCCCGGACTGCACAGTCTCACCGATCTGCAGGGCAAGCTGGGCTACCCCAAGAGCAGCCTGCACGCCCTGCTGCGCACGCTGGTCGACCTCGGCTGGATCGAAACCGACGTCACCGGCACGCTCTACCGGATCGGCATGCGGGCGCTGCTGGTCGGCGCGACGTACATCGACGGGGACCCGGTGGTCCAGCTCGCGCGCGACGCCCTGGACTGGCTGGCCGAGGCGACGGGGGAGACCGTGCACCTCGCCCGTCTCGATCACTTCGACGTCGTCTACCTCGCCACCCGCGCCTCGCGGCACTACCTGCGGCCGTTCTCCCGGGTGGGCCGCCGCCTGCCGGCGAGCACCACATCACTCGGCAAGGCGATCCTGGCGAGCAGGGGCGACGACGAGGTGCGCGCGATGCTGCCCGCCGAGCTGCCCCGGCTGACGGCCAACACGATCGTGGACGCCGACGAGCTGCTGGCCGACCTGCACCGCGTACGCAAGCAGGGCTACGCGGTGGACCGCGAGGAGAACACCGAGGGGCTGCGGTGCTTCGGGGTCGCGCTGCACATCAGCGACCCGCCGCGCGACGCCATCAGCTGCTCGGTGCCGATTCCGCGCCTCACCCCGGAGCGGGAAAAGGAGATCGCCTCCTGCCTGCTGGAAGCGCGCGAGCGCATCGAACGCTCCGCCATGCGGCAGCGCCGCGCCTTCTGACCGGCCACTCGTACGGTGCTCATCGGCACGGACGGGCGTGCCGGCCGGTTACGGTTGCGTCCTGCTGACACTCCCGATCATCGGCGCCGGGCGCCGGCGGCGGGCGGTCCGGAGCGCGTGGACGGCCGGGTGCGCCGGACGCGGTGCAACCGCTCGCGCACCCGCTGCCCGGCCTGCTCGTCGATGCGGCCGGCGAGGTCGAGCGTGCGCGCCATGACGTCGTCGGCCTCGCCGTGATCCCCCGTGGCGTACAGCGCCTCGCTCAGCATGATGAGCGTCTGCGCCTCGTACAACGGCATCTGCATGCCGCGGAAGAGGCCGGCGGCCCTGCGCAGGTGCGTCGCGGCCCGGCCGGGCTCGCCGAGGGCGGTCGCCAGCTCGCCCAGCCCCGACAGCACGTGTGCCTCCGCCAGCCGGTGACGGGAGGCCGTCGCCAGCTTCAGCGCGTCCCGCAGCGTCTCCTCGGCCTCGACGATCTTCCCCTGGCGGAGCCGGGCCATGGCGAGGCCGTGCAGGGCCAGCGCCTCGCCGATGGAGTCGCCGATGCCGCGCACCACGGTCAGCGCCTCCTCGAAGGAGCCGGCCGACAGGCCGGACTCACCCGCCTGCAGGTGCGCCTGACCCATCCGATGCAAGACCTGGGCGGTGACCCTGCGGTCGCCCCCCGCCTTGCTCCGCGTGAGTGCCTCGGCGAGGAGCGTCTTCGCGCCGTTCAAGTCGTCGCAGTCGAGCCGCAGCTGGGCGAGGCTGTAGAGGGTGTGGGCCGCGGAGACGTGGTCCCCGGCGCTGTCGAACACCTTGAGTGCCTTCTCGTAGTCGGCCACCGCCTCCGCGAAGCGCCCGTTCATTCGTTCCAGTGCCGCGATGCTGCGGATCGCCAGAGCGATCCGCCGGTCGTCACCGATCTCCTCGAACAGCCGGACCGCCGCCTCCAGCTCCTGCCGTGCCTCGTCGAACCGCTGCTCGCTGAAGGACAGGGAGCCGATGTTGTACAGCATCTCGGCTTCGCCGCGCCGGTCCCCGGCCTGCCGCGCCGCCTCGAGCGCGATCTCGTGGGTCTCCCGCCAGTCGTCCAGATAGACCCGCGACTCGAAGAACGCCGCGGCGTTGGCGGCCAGCCGCCAGCACAGCTCCACGAAGCCCGCCTGCACCGCCTGACGGATACCGGTGACGAGCAGGTGGCGCTCGCGTTCGAACCACGGCATCGGATCGGCGACGAGCCGCTCGATCACCCGGTCGGGCAGCGTCCCGGGAAAGGTTCCTCTGTCGTGGGCGAGCACGTCGGCGCCGAACTCCCGGGACCTGGCCGCACTCGTCAGGGCGAGCAGCGAGCCGAGCACCCGCGACAGCGCGGTCTTGCGCTCCGCCGGCGGCTCCTCGGCGGCCAGGCGCTCGCGCGCGAACACCCGGATGAGGTCGTGGATCTGATACTGCGTGTGCGGGCCAGTGCCCGCGAAGACCTCGACGAGGTGAGCTTCCACGAGGTCGTCCAGCAGGTCCTGCGCCTCGGCGAGCGGCCGGTCCAGCAGGGCCGCGCCGGTCCAGACCGAGAAGATGCGGGAGTCGAGGATCGCCAGGCGCCGCAGCAGCCGCCGCGCATCCTCCCTGATGCCTTCGTAGGTGAGTGAGAGGCTGGCGCGGATGCCCATCTCGCCGTGCATCAGCTCGTCGAGCCGGCGCGTCTCGTCGCGCAGCCGCTCGACCAGCTGCTCCACACTCCAGTGCGGGCGGGCGGCGAGCCGGGCGCCCGCGATGCGCAGCGCGAGGGGCAGGTGGCCGCACAGCTCGGCGAGCGCCTCGGCGGCCTCCCTTTCCGCCTCCACCCGTTCCGCTCCCGCGATCTTCGCGAGCAGGTCCACCGACTGGTTCACGTCGAAGAGGCCGACGTCGACGTGCGTCGCTCCCGCGAGCCCCGCCAGGCGGCTGCGGCTGCTGACGATGACGGCGGAGGCGGGGTTGCCGGGCAGCAGCGGCAGGACCTGGCTCTCGTTGCTCGCGTCGTCGAGCACGATGAGCATCCTGCGGTCCGCCAGCAGCGAGCGGTACGTCTCCGCGCGTTCCTCCAGGCTCTCGGGCAGCGCGTTGCCGGGCACGCCGAGCGCGCGCAGGAACCGTTCGAGGACCTGCATCGGGCTGACCGGGCGGGAGATGCCGCCGTGCAAGTCGGCGAACAGCTGCCCGTCGGGATAGACGTCGGCGACGCTGTGCGCCGCGTGGACCGCGATGGTGGTCTTGCCGATGCCCGCCCGTCCGGAGATCACCACGATCGGCACGGCGAAGCGCGCGGCTCCGTCGGAGACCTTCGTCAGCCGCTCCCTGATGTCCTCGAGCTGCTTGCCGCGGCCGATGAAGTCGGCGATGCCGGCGGGCAGCATGCCGGGGACGACGGGCGGGGCGGCGG
>JADGHC010000606.1 GCA_019689655.1 Microbispora sp. | reverse complement strand
TGGTCCCCGGGTCGGCCGGGGGTGGGCGCGATTAATTGCACGGGCCCGCCGCCGGGGGGGCGGGGGCGGCCGGGGTCTTCAGAGGCGGCGGGCCGTCAGGCGGAGCAGGCGGCGCCGTTCAGCGTGAACAGGTCGGGTGTGGGGTTGGCCCCCGGCGCGGACTTGCCGTTGAAGCCGAAGGTGACCGACTGGCCCGGCCTTATGGTCTTGTTGTACGACTCGTTCGCGGCGGTCACCGTCGCCGCCTTCTGGGAGAACTTGGCGTTCCAGCCGATGTCGATCTTCTGGCCGCCCAGGAACGACCACTTCAGCGACCAGCCGTCGATCGTCTTGGTGCCGGTGTTCTTGATCGTGACCTGGGTGGTGAAGCCCGTCGGCCAGGTGCCGTGCGTGGTGTAGGTGACCTTGCACGAGCCGGGGGCCTTGACCGTGCCGTCGCCCTGGCCGGCGATGAACGCCGAGATCCACGACAGCGGCGCGTTCCAGTTGATCGCGATCTCGTTGGTCGAGTACGAGTTGATGTCGTCGATGTAGCAGAACTGCGGCTTGCAGCCCTTCAGCTTGGCCTGGGCCACCGGGTCCTGCAGGTAGGAGTTGGGGCCGCCGGCCAGCGAGCCGTGGGGCGGGTTCGGCAGCGAGGTGTCCAGCGAGTGGGCGTACCACCTGCTGTGCTGGTTCTTCGACGCCACCTCGCCGTAGCCGGTCACGTACGACTGGTTGAGCGCGTTGCGGCCGAGGATGTAGTCGATGCCCTCGAGCACGCCGTCGCGGTACTTCACGTCGCCGGTGATGTCGTAGGCCGTGGCGATGACCACCAGGTTGTTGAGGATGGCGCTGTTCGAGCCCCAGTCGTAGGACGTCGTGTCGTACGCCACGCCGTACGGGTGGGCCTTCAGCCCGGCGAGGTACTTGTCCGCGCCGGCCACCACGGAGGCGCGCACCTCGTCGCGGCCGGGCAGGTCGTTGGGCACGGTCGCCAGGTCGAGGCGGCCGAGCGCCGCGACGTCGCCCCAGTACATGGCACCCTTGTCCCAGATGTCGGCCGTGTGGAGCGGCGAGGCGAGGACGTAGTCCTTGTACTCCTTCTCACCCGTGGTGATGTAGAGCTCGGCCGCCGCCCAGTAGAACTCGTCGCTGACGTCCGCGTCGTCGTAGGTGCCGCCGCCGACGCCGTCGGAGGGGGAGGCGAGCAGGTCCGGGTGCGCCTTGGCCGCCGCCCACGCCTTCTTCGCCGCCTCGAGGTTCTTCGCGGCGAACGCGGCGTCGTACGGCGCGAAGACCCGGGCCGCCTGGGCGGCCGTCGCGGCGAGGTTGAGCGTGGCGGCCGTGGAGACCGGGTGCAGCTCCCGCTTCTCCGCGTCCAGGTGCGGCAGCAGCGGCAGGCCGGTCCAGTTCTGGTCGTGGACCTTGTGGTGGACCATGCCGTCGGGCCGCTGCATCTTCAGCAGGAACTCCTGCTCCCAGCGGGCCTCGTCGAGCACGTCGGGGACGTCGTCGCCGCTTTCGGGGATGTTCAGGCTGCCGATCGGCTTGGCGGTCGCGGCGTTCTTGGTCCGCTCGAACTCGCTCATGATCTGGGCGACCGAGATGCCGCCGTTGACGACGTACTTGCCGTGGTCGCCCGCGTCGTACCAGCCGCCGGACACGTCGAGGGTGTAGTCGCAGACGCCCGGCTGGCAGGGGACGTTCGTGTCGCCCTGGTTGGGGGCGACGCCGATGTGGCCGGCGGGCCTGCCGTACCCGGGACGCAGGGCGTCGTCGATCGCGATCCCGCTGCGCTGGGTGTAGTACCACTTCAGCGCGTCGAGCTCGAGGTCGGCGTACGCGTCGGGCTTGATGTCGAACGGGCGGCTGGTCTCGCCGTCGGCGGTCAGCGTGTAGCCGGTCCCGGCCTTCTTGTACGCGCTGAAGTCGATCGTGTGGACGTTCTGCCCGGAGCTGTCGTCGACGCCGCGCGGGGTGGTCGTGCCCTCCGCGACCACGGTGCCGGCCGAGTTCTTGAGCTGCCAGGGCAGCGGCTCGGTCGCCTCGGTGACCAGCGTGGCGTTCTTGGGGCCCTTGGGCAGGTAGGCCACCTGGTTCACGCGGACCCGCGGGCCGGTGTCGGGCGTGTAGACCTCCGGCGGCGCCCCGCCCTTGAGCGAGACGTTGTCCACGCAGAACCGCCACGGCGTCGCGCTGCCGCCGAGCTGGAAGACGACCTGCGCGTTGGGCAGGTCGACCGGCGAGGTGAACGTGTAGCGGTAGGTGTCGCCCGAGACGCTCAGCTCGGGGGCGGCCGACAGGTACTGCGTGTAGGGGTCGACGGGGAGCTGGACGTACGCCCTGGCGACCTTCGAGGGGTCGGCGGAGGCGAAGAAGCTGAAGGCGTAGGTCTCGTCCTTCACCAGCGGGATGTCGTTGACGCCGATGATCGCGTCCCAGGGGTTGGTCGTGCCCCCGGGGACGTCGGCGCACAGGCGGCCGTCGGACAGCTCGAAGTTCAGGTTCGCGGTGTGCCACCACGGGTCCGTGGTGGTGTCGAACGTGCCGTTGGGGATCTGTTCCGGGCCCTCTTCGGCGCTGACGGGGGGTGCGCCGGTCAGGCAGGCCGTGGTCAGTGCCGCCACGGCGAGAATGCCGATTCGTCTGAGCACAGTGGTCCTCGGGGAAGTGGGAGCGCTCCCAAAGTGGTGAGCGACTCGCATGTTTCCCGTGGGTTTCCGCGGGCGTCAACGATCCGGGCCGCGAGACGCGCCTGACCGGGCATTGCGAGCGGGCGGCGCTGAAATTTTCATTTCCGCAAAGGAATTTTTGCAAAGATCCCTTTGCGTTATTAGCGTCGGCGGCATGGAGCACGAGGTCTTCCACGTCCGCGACTCCCGGACCCTGAAGGCGGTCGCCCACCCGCTGCGGATGCGGCTGCTGGGGGAGCTGCGCTCGCACGGCCCGGCCACCGCGACCGAGCTTGCCGTACGTCTCGGCGAGAGCTCCGGCTCGACCAGCTATCACCTGCGCCAGCTCGCCAGGTACGGCTTCGTGGAGGAAGACCACGGGCAGCGTGACCGGCGCGAGCGCCGATGGCGGGCGATCCACCGCTTCACCTCCTGGAGCGACGTGGAGACGGCCGCGACCGCCGGGGGCCGGGAGGCCGCGGCGTTCCTGCGGCGGCGCCGGCTCGAAAACCTCACCGCCGACGTGGAGAACCTCGAGCGCGAGCGCGACCTGTGGAGCCAGGCGTGGGCCGAGGCCGCCGGGATGTCCGACCTGGTGGTACGGCTGTCGCCGGCGACGGTGGCGTCCCTCTACGAGCGGGTGTCGGCCATGCTCCTGGAGGCCGCCGAACGGGATCGGGACGACCCGGAGGCGCGTCCGGTCGCGGTCGTGCTCGCTGCTCATCCGCGCCGGGAGGATTCGCCGCCCGGGCGTATGTGACGGCCGCCCGGTCTCCGCGCCGGCGACGGCCGGCCCGACGCCGCTCCGCCCGACGCCCGGCGCCGCTCCGCCCGGCGCCCGGCGCCGCTCCGTATGGCGCCGCTCCGCCCGGCGCCCGGCGCCGCCCCGCCCGTGCCGCTCCGTACGGCGCCCGGGACGCCGTGGCTCCCGCCCCGGCCCGCGCGAATCGGGACATCTTCTGTAGAACCATATTCGGT
>JADGHC010000605.1 GCA_019689655.1 Microbispora sp. | reverse complement strand
CGGGACGGGTGGGCAGGGGGGCCTGCACGGTCGCGGCGTCGGGGTCGGCCGCCTTGCCCGGCGTGCTCGCGGGCTCGTCCACCGGCCGGGGCGTGGCCATCTTCGCGGCGATGGTTCCCCCGAAGCCGCCCTCGTCGGCGCGTACGCGCGACCAGTACTCGTCGTCGTAGTCGTCGGCTTCGCCCCACTCGTCCACGCCGCGCTTGCCGCGGGCGGCGGCCTGCTTGCCGCCTCGTGCGGCGGGGCGCCCCTGCCCGCCGCCCCGGCGGGCGGCGGGGCGGGCCGTCGAGCGCTGCTTGCCCGAGCCGCGCTCCGGCTCCTCGAAGGTGTCGAACCCCTTGGGGAAGCTCTCGAAGAACGTCTCTTCCGCGGGCCGCCGGGGCTTGGGTCCCTTGTTCTCGGCCATCGCCTTGATGCGCTCGGCGGAGAGAGCACTCTCCCTGCGGTTCATCGACCGCATGCCCATCGCCACGACCAGCAGCACGAGAAGCACGACGGCGACAAGACCCGAAATGACCGCAGTCATAGCACCACCCTCAAGGCCATGGCCTTTCTGCGGCGCCGGTGAGATCGCGCGGCCATCGACGCGACCTGCCCCCCTTGGTCACCTGCGCTCAGCAATTGAAACCGATTCTGCTCGACCACAATGACCGTTGTCACACCCTAGGCGAAGATTGGTGTAGCACGACTACCTCCGGTGCTCGGCGCGTCACTCGATCGTGTTCGCCGTGAGGCGCCCACGGGCGATGGTGTGGCTCGCGATGCTCTCCAGAGTCTCGGCGAGGTCGGCGCCCTGCTTCAGGTCGAGTTTGGCGTTCAGTGCGTAGACAGTGAAACGGTATCTGCCGTCGCGCCGGCACGGGGGCGTATAGCCCACCTTCCCGTTCGTCGTCTTGCCCTGCCGGGCACCCCTGGGGACGTCGTTCATGCCCAGCTCGGTCGTCGCGGGGTCGATGTCGAACACCACCCAGAGCACCTCCGGGCCGCTACGGGGACTGTTGTCGTCGACCACGAGGGCCACCGACTTGGCGCCCGCCGTGCCCGACCAGCGGAGGGGCGGGTTGCCCTGCCCTCCCTTGCAGGAGTAGTCGTCCGGCAGGGGTGCGCCGTCGCGAAACTGCGGGCTCGACACGCTGATGACGTCGAGGTTCCTCGGCGATCCACCACCCAGGATTCCGCAGCCCGACACGGCCAGCGTGAGCGCCGTCACCGTCACGGCGGCTCGCGCGACCGCTGATTTTCTCGGCGACCCCATGCCCGATGATGCTACGCGGATTGAACAGGTGCCCCGACCGGATCGCGGTGATCCGTACCGATGATCGGGGCCTCGCGAGCCGGTGACCTCCGCGTTCTCCGGAATCGATCCGTACGGGAGAAGGTCCGTTTCGGGGAGGGGCGAGGCGCCGGACGCCCTATCCGCCACAATCGGAGGCATGCAGGGGGACTCACCGGGGGCGGGCATGAGCTTCGCCGTGCTGGGCCCCCTCGACGTGCGGCGCGACGGCCGGCCGGTCGAGGTCGGCGGGCGGCGGCTGCGCGCCCTGCTGACGCTCCTGCTGCTCGACGCGGGACGCGCCGTGTCCACGGAGGCGCTGGTGGCGGGGGTGTGGGACGACCGCCCGCCCGGCGGCGTGGGCAACGCCCTGCAGGCGCTGGTGTCCCGGTTGCGGGCCGCGCTCGGCCGCGACCTGGTGATAGGCGGGCCGTCCGGCTACCGCCTGGCCGTGTCACCCGACCAGGTCGACCTCCATCGGTTCGCCCGCCTGACGCGGGAGGGCGCGGGGGCGCTCGCCGCGGGAGACCCGGGACGGGCCGCGGGCCTGCTGCGGGAGGCGCTCGGCCTGTGGCGCGGCACGCCGCTGGCCGATCTGCCGGACGCCGAGGCCGAGGTGGCCCGGCTCGAGGAGCTCAGGACCGCGGCCGTCGAGGACAGGATCGAAGCGGAGCTGGCCCTGGGCCGGCACGCCGACGTGATCCCGGAGCTGCGGCTGCTCGTCGCCGCCCATCCGCTGCGGGAACGGCCGTACGGGCAGCTCATGCGGGCGTTGTACGGCGCGGGGCGCCGGGTCGAGGCGCTGGCCGCCTACGAGGAGGCCCGGTCGGTGTTCGCCGACCGGCTCGGCGCCGACCCCTCGCCCGCGCTGGCCGAGCTCCACCTCGCGATGCTCCGGGGCGACCCGGCGGGAGCGGGGACGCCGCCCGCCCGGGCGCCGTCGCCCGACCGGAACGCCGGCCTCGGCGCACCGCTGCCCGCGGCCGGCTCCGGCGCACCGCGGTCCTCCCGGGCGCCGCGCCGGGGCAACCTGCGGGCCCGGCTGACCAGCTTCGTCGGCAGGCAGGACGACGTCGCCCGGATCGGTGCGCTGCTGGCCGCCGGACGCCTGGTGACGCTGCTCGGTCCGGGCGGGGCGGGCAAGACGAGGCTCGCGGTGGAGTCGGCCGAGGCGATCGCCGCACGGGTGCCCGACGGCGTATGGCTGGTCGAGCTCGCGCCGGTCGCCGACCCGGCGGAGGTGCCGCAGGCCGCCCTGACCGCGCTCGGCCTGCGCGACACCGGCCCGGTGCCCGTGCGCGCGGTGCCCGCCGTGCCGCCCGCGCCGGGCGCGGAGCCCGACCCGGTTACCCGTCTCGTCTCCGCGCTCGCGGCGCGCGACACGCTGATCGTGCTGGACAACTGCGAGCACGTGGTCGAGCAGGCCGCCGCGCTCGCCGACCGGCTCCTCGCCGAATGCCCGGGCGTGCGGATTCTCGCCACCAGCAGGGAGCCGCTCGGCATCACGGGGGAGAGGCTGTGGCCCGTCGGGCCGCTCGCCGCCGACGACGCGGTGCGGCTGTTCGCCGAACGCACGGCGGCCGTACGGCCCGGCTACACGATGGACGGCGAGCGCGACGCCGTCGAGCGGATCTGCCGCGAGCTCGACGGCATGCCGCTCGCCATCGAACTGGCCGCCGCGCGGCTCCGCACGCTGTCGGCCGGGCAGATCGCCGACCGGCTCGGCGACCGGTTCCGGCTGCTCACCACCGGAAGCCGTACGGCGACGCCCCGCCACCAGACGCTCCGCGCGGTCGTGGAGTGGAGCTGGGACCTGCTCGACGACGGCGCGCGCGCGCTCGCCGCGCGGCGGGCGGCGGCCG
This sequence comes from Microbispora sp., assembly GCA_019689655.1. Lineage (GTDB taxonomy): Bacteria > Actinomycetota > Actinomycetes > Streptosporangiales > Streptosporangiaceae > Microbispora. Next base: position 511 of record JADGHC010000605.1, on the reverse strand, counting down.
CGGGCGGGGCCACCCTGGAGGCCGCCGAGAAGGTCTGCGAGGGCGACGTCGACGTGCTCGGCAGGCTGGTGGACAAGTCGCTGGTGGTGTTCGACGGCGGCCGCTACCGCATGCTCGAGACCATCAAGGCGTACGCCGCGGAACGCCTGGCCGAGTCGGGCGGCGAGCGGCGGGTGCGGCGCGCCCACGCCGAGTTCTTCGCCCGCCTCGCCGAGACCGCCGAGCCGCACCTGCGCGGGGCGGAGCAGGTCGAGTGGCTGGCCCGGCTGTCGGCGGAGCACGACAACCTGTCGGCGGCCCTGAGATGGGCCTGTGAGGAGGCCGAGACGGACCTCGCGCTGCGCCTGGTCGGCGGCCTCGGGTGGTACTGGTGGCTGTCCGGCCACCGGCTGGAGGGTGCGCAGCGGTCGGCGGAGGCGCTGGCCCTGGCGGGCGACGGCGCGGACCCCGGGAGGCTGGCCCTGGCCCACGCGGTGCACGGGCTGCTCAGCGCGGGCGGGGAGGGCTAGTT
>JADGHC010000604.1 GCA_019689655.1 Microbispora sp. | reverse complement strand
GGGCGGGCTGACCCCGGCCCGCCGGTACGACGCGTGGCGCCTGGAGGAGGCGCCCATGCGGCTGCGCGTGCTGCTGGCCGCCTGGTGGCGGATGGAGCGCTCGTCGCTGCGCCGGGTGGAGGGCCGCCACCCCGCCGCGCTCGGCGACGACCCGGCCGGCGAGACGATCGCCAGGATCCGGCGGGCGCTGCTCGCGGCGCTCTCCGAGCTCCCCGAGGGCAGGGGCTTCGCGACGCTGCCCGAGCTGCTGCAGCGGGTGCGCTGGCGGGCCCCGCTGCTCGACCGGGAGCTGCTGGACGGCTGCGCGGCGGCCGTGCTCGAGGAGGCCCGCCTGCTCGGGCTCGTGGCCTGCGACACGCTCACCGCCCTCGGCCGGGCGCTCGCCGCGCTGGCGGGCGTGGCGGGGGAGGAGAGCCGCGAGTGCGTGCCCGAGGTGGAGCACGACCCCGCGCTGGCGGAGGCCGCCACGCACGCCCTGGCGGGCGCGCAGCGCACGGCCCTGTTCGGCGCCGACCTCACCGCCGTGGTGACCGGCCCGCCGTCGGTCGAGCTCGCCGCGCTGCTCGACCGCGCCGCGGACCGCGAGTCGCAGGGCGCCGCGTCGGTGTGGCGTTTCAGCCCCGAGAGCATCCGGCGGGCCCTGGACGCCGGGGACACCGCCGACACGCTCATCGCCGACCTGTCGGAGGCCGGGACGCTCCCCCAGCCGCTGACGTACCTGATCCGGGACGTGGCGCGGCGGCACGGCGAGGTCACGGTGTCGTCCGTCGGCTGCATCATCCAGGGCTCCGACCCCGCGCTGCTCGCCGAGATCGCCGCGCACCGGAAGCTGGCCAAGCTGGGCCTGCGGCTGCTGGCGCCGACCGTGCTCGCGGCCGCGGCGCCCGCCGAGACCACGCTGGCCGCGCTCAGGGAGGCGGGGTACGCCCCGGTGCGGGTGGACGACACCGGGGAGATCGCGATCCGGCGGGAGCCGCAGGGCGGGCGGCTGATCCTCCTGCCCGGCGGGCGGGTCGCCGAGCTCGAACCCCCCGGCCCCCTGCCGGAGCCGCCGCCGGACCCGCGCGAGCACGCCAGGCGGCTGCTCGTCAGCGGCGGTCCGGTTCCCGCCGCGGCGAAGCCCCGCCAGACGTGGGCCGTCATCGGGCGCATGGCGACCCGGCTCCCGGCGGCGCAGCAGTCGCTGCTCGGCTTCGTCGTGGACCGCGACGTCCGTGCGATGATCACGCTCGCCGACGGGGTGACCGCCACGGTCAGCCACGGCGAACTGCGCAGCGGCGTGCTCGACGCGTGGTGCGAGGAGGCCGGCGACTACCTGGAGTTCCCGCTCAACGAGATCGCCTCCGTCACCGCCGACTGCTGACCGTTTCCGGTGACGCTCGGCACCCGGACCAGCTCGGCCGGCAGCCGCACGGTCTCCGCCTCGTCGACGGCGTCCAGGCTTCGTACGGCCTCTCCCATCCACCGGCGTGGAGCCCTGAATGCACGTGCAGCCGCGTCATACAGCAGGAGCTGACCCCGCAGGCCTCGGCGGGCCTGCGCGCGGCGGGTCTGACCAAGCTCCTGCCGTACGCGGACGACCGTGCCGCGGAGGGGTCGAGCGGCTCCGGGCTCTTCGCGCGGTTCCCGCTCCGGCCGCAGAAACTCAAGGCCTTCGACGGCCGGCGGCAGGCGGCGGGCGTCATCGAGGTCCCCGGGGCCGATCCCGTCACCGTCGTGTCCGTGCACCCGTGCGCACCGACGTATCGGTTCCATTTCCCGTGCTGGGCCGGCTCGCTCGCCGCGCTGCCCGCCCCGGGCGGGCCGGTGCGGATCCTCTCCGGGGACTTCAACGCGACGCTCGACCACGCCAGGGTCCGGCGCCTGCTCGACGCGGGTTACCGGGACGCGGCCGACGCGACCGGCAACGGCCTGGCCGGGACCTGGCCCTACCGGAGATGGGACGTCAAGGGGCTGCCGGTGCCGCCCGTCACGATCGACCACGTCCTGGTGGACCCGCGTGTCGCGGTCCGGGCGTTCGGCGTCCACCGGCTTCCGGTGACCGACCACCGGGCGATCTTCGCCGAGCTGATCCTGCCCCCGGCCGGCGCCTAGCGCCTATCGCGGGGCCCGTTCCGGGGCGGGGAAGGCGAACCGCGGCTGCGCCCCGGACCACCACGCCCCGATCGCGAACGCCGCCGCGGCCTCGAGGTAGACCGCGCGGGACAGCCCTCCGCAGGGCATCGGCACGCATCCCATCGACGTGATCAGCGCGGCGGTCCTGCCGAGGCTCACCGGGTCGTCACCGCAGAACGGCACGGCGAGCGGGGCCCCTTCGAAGACCGGCCGGGGCAGCGTCCAGATGCTCTCGTGGCACAGGTTGAACGCCTTGACCACGTGGGCGTCCGGCGCGGTGTCCGCGATCAGCCGGGCGACCGAGGTCGCGCCGCCCGTCGTCAGCACCGGCCCGTCGTCGCCCGGCTCGAGGGGGTTCGTACAGTCCACGACGGTCCGCCCGGCGAGATCGAGACCGTTCACCAGCCGTGGCGCCACGCCGGCGGGGACCGCCGCGAGGACGAGCTCGCCGTGGGCCGCCGCGTCCGCGAGCGTTCCGCTCTTCGCGGCGCCGATGCGGGCCGCCGTCGCGGCGGCCGCGGCCCGGTCGCGTCCGCCGACGAGCACGTCGTGGCCGGCGCGGGCCCAGGCGCCGCCCAGCGCCGTGGCCATCGCGCCGGTGCCGAGGATGCCGATGCGCATGATGCCTTCTTCCGTTCCGTACGAACCGGGGGACGGCCCACGACGGTAGAGCGGCCGACGCACACCACACGGTGTCCTTCGCACCGGGCAGGATGAGGCCCATGGACGAGTTTCCCGACGAGCGCGCGTACACCTCCGACTGCCGGGCGCGCCTGGCGTTCGAGGTGCTCGCGAACCGCTGGGACAGCGTCGTGGTCTACACGCTCGGCGAGGCCGGTCCGATGCGGCCGCGGCGGCTTCGCGCCCGGATCGGGGGGATCTCCCCCAAGGTCCTCAACGAGTCGCTGCGCCGCCTGGAATACAACGGCCTGGTCGAACGCCGGGCGTACGCCGAGGCGCCGCCCCGCGTGGACTACGCGCTGACGGAGGCGGGCGCGGCCCTGCTCGCCCCCATGCGCGCGATGGGCGAGTGGGCCGTGCGCTACGCGGACGCGGTGCTGGACGCCCAGGACCGATACACGGCGGCTACCCGGGCGACACGCGGGTGAAGCGGGTTTCGAAGCCCGTGCCGACCGGGGCGGCGCACATGACCCCGGCGAGGGCCGGCGTGTCCGCTCGTTGATCCGGGGGAATCTTTCCGGCGCCATGCCGTCCCCTTGCCGTGCGCTTTGACGGATCTAGCCATCAGAGCGCTTTCCGGGAGGCAAGGTCAAGGACGATCTACCTGCTATTTGCCCTATTTTGTCCCTTTTACTCGCTCTTTCCCTATACTCATGCCTTACCTCACCTTTATGCCTGTAAGTCCTGTACATCGCATCACCGTCGTATCCCCAACCCCAGGGAACGCGCGGGGCGCATCCGGAGCCTTCCGCCCGCCGAGGGCCGCTCCGCCATGCCCGCCCGCGCGTGCGGAGCCCGCCGGCCAGCCGGGATTCCCCGACGACGCGAGGCCCCCGCCCCCCCGGGGGCCGCCCCCGCG
>JADGHC010000603.1 GCA_019689655.1 Microbispora sp. | reverse complement strand
GTTCTCCGCGCCCGGGCCGGAACCGCCCGCGCCCCGGCAGGGTGGGGCCGGGGCGGGCCGCCGGTGCAGGGGGAGTACGCCGGCAAGCACGCCTCCCCGGCCAAGGCGGAAACGACCGGGGCGGCTCGCGAGAATTCCTAATACTTCCGGACCGGAGGGGTAACGTGGCGTTGTCCGCCGCGCACGTTCAGACATGTCCTCAGGATCGGAAGGGCGTAGAGCATGCCAGCAATTACCCGGCATCGACGGGGAGCGCCAGCAGACAGGCGCACGTGGGCCCGGCCCGGCGCCGCGAGGCACGGAGCGGACGACCGATCGGATTGCCTGGTGGCGGCGGGCCGGTCCGCCGCGTCCGGCTGTGCTGTGTCCGGCTGCGCCGCGCCGGGCTGCGCCGCGTCCGGCTGCGCCGCGCCCCGGGACGCCCGGCCCCGGCATGGCCATTCCCGGCGCCCGGTGCGGGTCGCCCGTTCCCGGCATGCCGTACGGGACGCCGCTCACGGTGAGGCGGCAGCCTCCGGCGCCGTTCGCGGGCGGGCCGCATGAGCGTCCAGGAGGAACGGCAAACCGCTTCCGGATATCTTCCGCACCGCCAGATCCTGGTCGTGCTCTCCGGAGTGGCGGCCGGAATGCTGCTGGGCGCCCTCGACCAGAGCATCGTCGGCACCGCCCTGCCGCGCATCGTCAGCGAGCTCGGCGGCCTCGACAAGCTGTCGTGGGTGGTCACCGCCTACCTGCTCACCTCGACCGCGGCCACCCCGCTGTGGGGCAAGATCTCCGATCTGTACGGCCGCCGCGTGATCTTTCAGACCGCCATCGGCATCTTCCTGCTCGGCTCGGCACTGGCCGGGCTGAGCCAGAACATCGGCCAGCTCATCGGGTTCCGGGCGCTCCAGGGCCTGGGCGGCGGCGGCCTCATGGCGCTGGCGTTCAGCATCATCGGCGACGTCATCCCGCCGCGCGAGCGCGGCCGATACCAGGGCTACTTCGGCGCCGTGTGGGGCACCTCCAGCGTCGCGGGGCCGCTGCTCGGCGGCTTCTTCACCGACGGGCCCGGCTGGCGGTGGATCTTCTGGATCAACCTGCCCATCGGGCTGATCTCGCTCGTCGTGACCTCGATGGCGCTGCGGATGCCCTTCTCCCGCCGCAGCCACCGCATCGACTACCTGGGCGCGACGCTGATCGTGGCCGGAGTGTCGTGCTTCCTGCTCTACCTCGACTGGGCGGGCGGCGATATCGGCTGGACCGCTCCCGGCTCGCTGGCCCTGCTCACCGGATTCGTGGCGTTCGCGGCCCTGTTCGTCGTCGTCGAACTGCGGGCCGCCGAGCCGATCCTGCCCATGCGGCTGTTCCGCAACGAGATCTTCAGCGTGGGCAACGGCTTCAGCTTCCTCGCGGGCCTGGCGATGTTCGGCGGGATGATCTTCCTGCCGGTCTATCTCCAGGCGGTCCAGGGCATGTCGCCGACCGTGTCGGGCCTGGCGCTGCTGCCGGCGGTCTTCGGCATCTTCTCCACGTCGATCGCCTCCGGGCAGGTCATGAGCCGGACCGGCCGCTACAAGATCTTCCCGATCCTGGGCGGGGTGGTGCTCCTGGCCGCCATGTGGCTGCTGTCCACGATCAAGGTGGACACGCCGTACTGGCAGGTGGCGATCTACGCGTACGTCTTCGGCGCCGGGCTCGGGTTCACCATGCAGACGATCGTCACGGCGATCCAGAACGCGGTGGAACGCAGCGACATGGGCGTGGCGACGAGTTCGACGACGTTCTTCCGGATGATGGGCGCCGCCATCGGAACGGCGATCATGGGCGCGGTCCTCACCAACCGGCTCACCCACCACCTGGCCGCCGAGTTCGGCGGCAGGGTGCCGCCCGGGCGCGTGGACGCCAACAACGTGGAGGCGATCCAGCGGCTGCCGCAGCCGGTCAAGGATCACGTGCTGGTCGCGTTCACCGGCGCGATCGACGACGTGTTCCTCGCCAGCCTGCCCTTCGTCGCCCTCGCGCTGATCGTGGCGCTCTTCCTCAAGGAGATCCCGCTCGCCTCGCGGAGCAGCCAGGGCCCGGCCGCCATGGGCTGACCCGCACGCGGACCCGGCAGCGTACGGGCCGGCGGGAGCGGGGGAGTGCGCCGCCGGCCCACGAGCCACACGGACGCGGCCGGGCCACGCGGTCGCGCGCCCTGCGCGAGGCTCGTGACCGCGATGCGGGGGTGCGTGGGTCGCGTTCCCTTGCGCGAAGCCCGTGACCGGACCCGCATCATGCGGGGGTTCCGGTGGTCGCGTGGCTTCGCTCGCGGCCGTGAGCGGGCCCACGTGACGGGGTTCGCGACCTGGTTCGCGCGGTGCGGGGTGGTGCCGGTATCGCGTGGGTTGTGCGCGCGGCCGTGACCGGGTCCGGGTGATGTGGGGTGGTGCCGGTGTCACATGGGCGGTGATGCGGGGCGGCGTCCGGCCAGGTGCGCGCGGACCTCGCGGATGTGGTCCGGGGTGGTGCGGCAGCAGCCGCCAACGTAACGGGCGCCCAGCGAGACCCACTCCGCCGCCGCCCTGCCGAACTCGGCGGGATCGGCGAGCCCCAGCCAGCGCCGGTTCGCGGCGTCCCACGTCTCGCCGGAGTTCGGATAGACGATCGAGGCGCCGTGCTTGATCAGGTCGGGGATGAACCGCGGCGCGGTGCAGTTCACGCCCACGGCGACCACCTGGGGGAGTCCCGCGAAGACCGCCGCGCACTCTTCGAACGGCGTCCCGTCGCTGATGTGCTCGCCGTCCCGGCAGGAGAAGGTCACCCATGCCCGCACGGACGGCGTCTCGCGCAGCAGGCGCGCGAGCGCCCGCGCCTCGGCGTACGAAGGGATCGTCTCGCACGCCAGCAGGTCGGCCCCGGCCTCGGCGAGGATCTCGAACCGTTCCCGGTGCCAGTCGAACAGGCCGTCCTCGTCCAGGTCGTAGTCGCCGGTGTACTCCGCGCCGTTGGCCAGGTAGGCGCCGTACGGCCCCACGCTCGCGGCGACCATCCCGTGCCCGGCCTCGTCCCTCGCCTGTACGGCGAGCCTCACCGACAGCCGGATGAGGTCGCGGGCCTCCCGGGGAGCGAGGCCGTGCCGTACGAACCCGGGGACGCTCGCCTGATAGCTCGCCGAGGTGGCGACGTCGGCCCCGGCCCGGAAATAGTCGAGGTGCGCCCGGCGGATGACGTCCGGGTCGTCGGCGAGCAGCCGGGCCGACCACAGGTCGTCGTTCAGGTCGCAACCGAGTGTCTCCAGGTGCGTCGCGAGACCGCCATCGAGGACGATTGGGTTCATATCCGGCAACACTACTGCTCGCGCGGGCCATCCACGCGGCGGCCTCACCCGGGTGCCGCTCTACCTCACCTCGCCGTACCTACTGGGGGACGGCGACGCGGTGTCGCCCGCTTCAACCCCGGCCGGGATCGAGCGCGTCGGGGTACCCGGTCGGCTCACACCCGCGTTCGGCACTCCGGGCCCGCCGTTCCGGGTGCGCGTCGTCTGCGCTCGGTCGCTCCCGACGGCGTGCCATGTCGAGGCAGTGTGCCGCGGCGGAGGGGCCGCTGAGCGGCTTCGCCCTTTGGCCGGCAGGTGGCGAGAGCGTGCTCTGCGGGGGAGGTACCGAGGGTGTGCTCTGAGGGGGGTGTGCTCTGAGGG
>JADGHC010000602.1 GCA_019689655.1 Microbispora sp. | reverse complement strand
GTCCACGCCCCGGCGCTCCACCCGGTCGACGACGGTCTCCACGATCGTGGTGGTCTTGCCGGTGCCCGGCCCGGCGAGCACGAGCAGCGGCCCGCTCTCGTGCTCGACGACGGCGCGCTGATGTTCGTCCAGCACCGGGGCGGCGCGGCGTCCCACACCCCCGCGACGCACCAACCGGTAGTCCTGACCACTCACAGCACAGCATTCCACCAGATCACCGGTGCAGATCGTGCCCGAATGCCCACTCCGTGGCCCGGCAGGGCGGATCAGCCCGGCCGGGCACGTCAACCTCCGCCAGGTCGTCGTGCTTGCGACGGGCTAAGCAGACCGGCCGATCGCGGCGGGTCCGACCGGACGACCCGGGTGCCGCCGAGCAGGTCGTAGGGCGTCCTGGTCGAGGGCAGGAAAAGAGCGCCCAGCCAGGCGAAGACGATGACGTAGACGATGATCGTCAGCACCGTCAAAGACGCGGGCGGGTTCCGGCCCGCGGTGGCGAAGCCGTACGCGACGGTATGCCCCAGCTCCCAGGGCAGAGCGATCTTGGCGGCGTTGCGCAGCAGCGCCCGCCCGAAACCGATCGGTCGCCCGGAGCGGGCGTCGACGACGATCAGGCCCCTGGCCCGTTTTCCGGGCGTGGCCTGGAACCGGCCGGACTCGCGCCGGGCACACCACAGGGTCACCGGCGCGATCAGGAGGAGGAACGATATGAGGTTCCACAGGCCGACGGGCAATCGCAGTCCCGCCGAGTAGAGGGCCACGCCGACGGGGACCAGGAACAGCGGAAGGATGAGGATCCATAACCAGTCGATCAGCCAGGCGGTGACGCGGTGCCAAGCCGGTGCGCGGGTCCCCTCGTTGAACGATGACGAAGTCGACATGGCGTCCTTTCCCGATCGTGCAGGACGCTACCCGGACGGAGGGAGACAGGCACCACTCGTCACGGAGAGACCGCGTCCGTCGTGCGCGGCCGGGTGAGCCGAGCCCGGATGAGGCCGATCAGCGAGGGGCCGCCCCAGAAGCACCACAAGGCGATGACGGGGTCGCAGACGGCACAGCCGAAGGACGAGTCATGCGCGAAGGGGATGATCGGGCTGTCGTTGAGGTGATGAAGGACGTCCCATCCGGTGTGCAGCAGCCAGGCGATCCCGATGAACGTCCACGACTCCAGGCCGCGGTAGGCGCAGTATGTGACGAGGGCGGTGAAGGGGAACTCCCAGCCGCCGAGGCCCCCGCCGCTCAGGTAGGCGGCTCCCGCCCCGGCCACCATGACGGCGTTGAAACGGCGGCGGTGCGGTTCGGGGATCAGTGACATCAGCACGGCATAGGTGAGGCCGATCAGGATCGGCAGGACGAGACTCATGATCGTGCGGCTCTCTCGGACGGCTGTCGTGACGGCGCGGGCGGACGGCCGGCCCTGCGGGCGGCGACGGCGAACCCGCGGCAGAAAGCCAACCAGCCGGCCGTATGCCGTCCCAGGGGCATTCGCGACAGATGCCGACGGGATCTCGCCAGGCGTCGAGCCGGGTGCGTACGTCCGCTGGGCCGCGCGTACGTGACCGCTGCACGGCCGCACCGGCGGGGCCGCTCGCCGCCGTCGAGCCGGGTGCGCCGGATCGTGGTGCGACCACGCCGATGGCCGAGGCCGAGCCGGCGGAAAGGAAAAGTGCAGATACCGATGGGACAGGTTGAACTGCACGCGCACCGTCGGGTCCGGCCTGGGCGGGCCGGGACCGCGGTGAAGCACAACGCCCCCGGGCCGTGCAGAGACGGGCCCGAGGGCGCGGGGAACCGGAAGGTCAGGAGGTGAAGACGTGGTCGATGACGCGGGCGGTGGCCTTGCCGTTGTCGTGCGGCGCGTAGGTCCGCACGAAGGCCGCGTAACGGTCGGCCAGCTTGGCGGTCATGGCGTCGATGTTCCGCAGGACCTCCACGACCTCCTGCGAGGTCTCCAGGCGCAGCCCCGGACGCTGGGACTCCAGGTCGAGGTACAGCCCACGGGAGGAGCGGTACTTGGCCAGGTCCGGCGTGAACAGCACGACCGGCCGCCCGGTCGCCACGAAGTCGAACATGACCGACGAGTAGTCGGTGACGAGCACGTCGGCGATCAGCAGCAGATCGGCGATGTCCGGGTAGGTCGTCACGTCGAACGCGAAGCCGTCGTGCCCGACGACGTGCGGGAACGCCTGCATCATGTGGCCGCGCACCAGCACGACGTGGTCGGCGCCCAGGGCCCGCTTCGCGTCGGCCAGGTCGAGCTTGACCGCGGCGTTCCTGCGGTCCCAGTCGCGGTAGGTCGGCGCGTACAGGACCACCCGCTTGCCCTCGGGGATGCCGATCCGGCGGCGGATCTCCGTGGCGAGCACGTCGCGGTCGCCGGAGACCAGGACGTCGTTGCGCGGGTAACCGGACTCGAGGATCTCGCCCTCGTAGCCGAAGGCCTTGCGCAGCACGCCCGACGCCCACGCGCTCTGGGAGAGCAGCACGTCCCAGCCGCGCACCTCCACGGCCTGACGGTGCCACACCGGCGGACGCGGCTCGCGCTTCATGTGGGCCTGGTCGCGGCCGATGTGCTTGACCGGCGTGCCGTGCCAGGTCTGCAGGACCACCTGGTCGTCGCGGGCCCGGAACCACTGCGGCAGGAAGCCGTTGGAGACGATGTAGCGGGCACGGGCCAGCACCTCGTAGTGCTCCCGGCTGCCCTCGCGGACGACCGTGGGGGTCACGCCGTCGCCGAGGCCCAGCTCGCGGGAGCCCGGCGGCACGAACGCGCCGTCCCTGACGACCCAGATGTGCTCGCTGTCGTCGCCGCGCCGCAGCCGCTCCTCGTAGATAGCGCGCGGGTTGTCCGAGTATGCCCGGCCGTCGTAGGAGACGTAGACAGTCGCGTTCCGCAGCGGGCGGGCGCGCTCGGCGGGGTAGAAGGTGCGGCTGAGCGCCCACACGCCCGCCGCGCTCCGCTCGTCGCCGGGCCGGTCCTCGGCCGCCAGCAGCACCGGCACGTCGTAGCGGGTGGCGACGAACCGGTAGACCCGGCCGCCGATGGTCCGCGGCCCCTCGTCCAGCGCGTCGAGGCCCGCGTGGTCGAACCGGGTCGGCACCATCGCCGGGCCGTACTTGCCGGGCGGGGCCACCGACATGTTCCAAGTGCCCTCGGCCAGCGGCACGGTCGACCCGAAGCGCGGCATCGCGTTGGGCGACAGCCGTACGGTGAACCGCTCGCCGTCGCGCTCCAGCGGGACCCGGATCGTGAGCCCGCCCCGGTGCCGCAGCACGAGGTCGCGCGGGCCCTGGTCGGGGTCGGGGTAGCGGCCGGTGAGCGTGATCGACTCGCCCTGCCACTCGGCCGAGGTGATGACGGGCAGGATCTTGTGCCCTGAGATGACCACACGGTCACGCCGGTCGCCCTGCACCGTGACCTCGCGGTCGCCGACGAGGAGGCGGGTCTCCTCCGCGCCCTCCAGCATCACGGCCGCGGCCGGGTCGCCCTTGGGCTCGACCCACAGGCGCCGGGACTCGGCGTTGAGCAGGGTGCTGACCGCGAGCGACAGCGTGAACCGGCTGCCGCCCTCGACGGGGGTGAAGTCGGCCGACATGCGGTGCCCGCCGACGCGGGCCTTGCCCTTGGTGATGGGCCGGCCCGGCAGGAAGCCGGTGAGCTCGACG
>JADGHC010000601.1 GCA_019689655.1 Microbispora sp. | reverse complement strand
GCCCCACTCCCCGGCGCTGCTGCTGACCCCGCGGAACGTGGTGCCGTCGGCCACGATGGTGGCGCCCACCCCTACCCCGAGCAGCACGATCACCGCCTCCGAGGCGCCCCGGCCGGAGCCGAACCACAACTCCGCCTGGCCCATCGTCTTGGCGCCGTTGTCCACGTACAGGGGGAGCGAGGTGCCGCGGCGCAGGAGCGCTCCAAGCGGGACGCCGTCCCAGCCGAAGGTCTTGGCGTGGATGACGCCGTCGGCGCCCGGCTCGACGATGCCGGGCACCCCCACGCCGACGCCGAGCACCTGCTCGGGGGACACGCCCGCGTCGGACAGCACGACCTCGACGCCCGAGAGGATGTGCCGGGCGACCAGCTCGGGGTCGTGGCGGGCCGGCCGGAGCATGTAGTCCACCTTGGCCCGCTCGGTCATCTCCAGGTCGAACAGGCCCACCCGGACGTGCGTCTCGGCCACGTCGACGCCCACCGCGAAGCCGTACTCGGGGTTGACCCGCAGCAGCACCCGGGGCCGGCCCCCGTCGGACTCCACCTGGCCCGCTTCGATGACGATGTTCTCGCCCAGCAGGTCGGCGGTCATCGTGCTGACCGTGGCGGCACTCAGGCCGGTGCGCGCGGTGAGGTCGTTGCGGCTGGTCGGGCCGGAGAAGTAGAGGGCACGCAACAACACGGCCCGGTTGCCTCTCCGGATGTCCCGTACCGTCCTGCGCTGAGGCCTCGCCATGACCACCCTCCCCGTCGCGACACGGCCATCTTAGTTCAGAGGTGAAAACAAGCACCTCTGCCCTGTGCCGACCTCTTCACCGTGCCATCTTCCGGTTACCCGTCCATTACGGCGCGGTGTCGTCCCCACCCTTCTTCAGACCGTGAATCAACTCGGGGGCAGTGATCAGGCGCGGGCGGCCTCGAGTTCCTTCATGAGCGTCGCCACCAGGGCGGCGGCCGGGAGGTCGCGGCAGCGGCGGTACCCCTGGCCGCACCACAGGCCCATCCCCTCGGGATCGCCGTGCTCCGCCGCCGCCCTGCGCAGCCCCTTCGTCAGGTGGTGCACCTGGGGGTAGCACCCCGGCGCCGACGCCTCGTGCTCCGCCATGAACCGGTTGGCCAGGCCGCGCGCCGTACGCCCCGAGAAGGCCCGGGTGAACGCCGTACGGGTGAACCGGGGATCGGCCAGGGCGGCCTTGTGCAGCGGGTGCGCCCCGCTCTCCGGGGTGCGGAGGAACGCGGTGCCCAGGTACGCGGCGACGGCGCCCGCGTCGAGGACGGCGGCGATGTCCGCGCCGTCCATGATCCCCCCGGCCGCGACGATCGGCACGTCGGTCGCCTCCCGCACGAGCCGCACGAGTCCCGGCAGGTCGCCGGGTGCCTCCCAGTCCGGCGGCTTGGGCAGGAAGGCCCCCTGGTGCCCGCCCGCGGCCGGGCCTTGGACGATCACGGCGTCCGCTCCGGCCTCGGCCGCCGCGACCGCCTCCCACGGCGTGTTCACCATGACCATGACGACGGTCCCGGCGTCGTGGAGACGGGCCGTCACCTCGGGCGGCGGGCAGCCGAAGGTGAAGGAGGCAACCGGCACCCGTTCGTCCACCAGCAGGTCGATCTTGGCGTCCCACTCGTCGTCGTCCCACGCGGGCGCCTCGGGCAGTGTCACGCCGTACCGCTCGGCCTCGGCCGCGAGCTCGTCGCGATAGCGGGCCAGCGCCGCGCCGGCGTCCGGCTCCCGCCGCTTGTCCTCGTAATCGGGGACGAAGACGCCCACGCCGAACGGCCGGTCCGTACGCTCGCGCACCTCGGCGATCTCCCGGCGCACGTCCCGCGCCGTACGGTAGCCCGCGGCGAGGAACCCGAGGCCACCCGCCCGGGACACCTCCGCCGCCAGGGCCGGGGTGGACGGGCCACCCGCCATCGGTGCCTGGATGATCGGGCTCGACGGCCCGAAGGGAAGGACGCGACCGGTCACCAGACCTCCTCAATCGTCTCGGCAGCAGCCTGGAACGCGGCCGGCGGGCGCTCCCGCGGCCACCCGGCCCGGCTCCGGCGGCCATGCCCTCACCGGCGCCGGGGTGACGTACGCCGCTCAGTCGAACTGGGGCTCGGTGGTGCGGCTGCGCTTGAGCTCGTAGAAGTACGGGAACCTCGCCATGGCGAGGGCGCCGTCGAAGATGCGGACGGCCTCCTCGCCCCGCGGGACGCGGGTCATCACCGGCCCGAAGAACGCCACGCCGTCGACGTGGATGGTCGGCGTGCCGACCTCGTCGCCGACCGGGTCCATGCCCTCGTGGTGCATCCGGCGCACGGCCTCGTCGTACTCGTCGGTGTTCGCGGCGTCGGCCAGCTCCGGAGGCAGCCCGACCTCGGCGAGCGCCTCCTTGATCACGATGTCGTAGTCCTTGTTGTCCTGGTTGTGGATGCGGGTGCCCATGGCGGTGTACAGGTCGCGCAGCACACCCTCGCCGTGATGCTGGGCGGCGGCGACCGCCACCCGGACCGGTCCCCACCACCTGGGCAGCGCCTCGCGGTAGAAGTCGGGCAGATCCTCCTTGTTCTCGTTCAGCACGGAAAGGCTCATCACCCGGAACCGCAGGTCGATGTCGCGCTGCTTTTCGACCTCGAGGATCCATCGCGAGGTGATCCACGCAAACGGGCAGACGGGGTCGAAGTAGAAGTCCACTCGGGGACGGCTGCCTGCTCCGGCCTGGTCGACGGCGCTGTCGATGTCGCTCATCACGCTCTCCTGACGAGATCATTCGGGGTCGGGGGGCCGGTTTCGCGAACGCGTCCAACGGCGGTCACGACACCGGGCTCGACCCCTCGAAACCCCCGGCGGCTTCCCCTCATTCCCGACCCGCGGCGGAAACTGTCGTCCGGGCTCTCTAGGGTGTCCTCATGGCTGAGATCCACGACAAGGCGGCCGCCCTGCGGGCGCTGCACGTGCCCGGTGATCCCGTCGTGCTGCCCAACGCATGGGACGCCACGACGGCACGCGCGGTCGAGGCGGCCGGGTTCCCCGCGGTCGCCACCGGGAGCGACGCCGTCGCCGCCGTCCTGGGCTACCGGGACGGGCAGGACACGCCCGCGGACGAGATGTTCGCGGCCGTGGCCCGCATCGCCCGGGTCGTGACCGTTCCCGTCACCGCCGACATCGAGCGCGGCTACGGCCTGGGGCCCGCCGAACTCGTCGAACGGCTCGCCGCCGCGGGCGCCGTGGGCTGCAACCTGGAGGACTCCGACCCGCCGACAGGGGAGATGATCGACGCCGCCGAGCAGGCGGACTTCCTGGCCGCCGTACGGGCGGCGGCGGCCGAGGCCTGCACCGACCTCGTGATCAATGCCCGCGTGGACACCTTCATCCACGGCTCCGGGACCCCCGGCGAGAGGCTCGCGGCGGCGATCGAGCGGGGCCGCCGCTACCTCGCGGCCGGCGCCGACTGCGTCTACCCGATCCTCGCGAGCGATCCCGAGGTGATCGCCACGCTCGCCCGGGAGATCGGCGGGCCGATCAACGTGATGTTCCGCCCCGGCATGCCGCCCATCCGCGACCTCGCGGCCCTCGGCGTCGCCAGGGTCAGCTTCGGGCCCGGAATCCACCGCGCGGCGCAGGCGTTCACCGCTCGCATGCTCGACACGATCGCCCGAGGCGAGGACCCCTTCGCCTGACACC
>JADGHC010000600.1 GCA_019689655.1 Microbispora sp. | reverse complement strand
GCCCCGGAACGCTGAGCCAGCCCCGGAACGCCGGGCCCGGCCCAGGAGCGCCGGGCCGGTTCAGGAGACGACGACGGCGGCCACGACCAGGGCGAGCGCGGCGGCGAGGGCCGCCAGGGCGGACGGCGACCAGGTGACGCGGGTCTCGCCGGAGGAGCTCTCCCGGCGGGACCGGCTCATCTCGATGAGCTGGTCGGCCACCCAGTCGGCGTGGGTGCGGGCGCCGAGGACCTCGGCCATCGCCCGCTCGGCCCGGTCTTTCGATTTGGCCGCCTTGGCGGCGCGCGAGGCGGCCCGCACCCGCTCGCGGGCCGTCGCCTGGGGCGTCCAGCAGCGGATCGTCGTGTCCCCGGACTCGATCACGATGGCGTTGGTCACCGAGACGTCGTCCACGCCCTTCCACGGGACGTAGGCGTCGCGCAGCACGTTGCGTACGCGGACGCCGCCCTCCTCCGCGACGACGGCGGGACGCATCCCTATGACGTAGACCAGCGCCGTGATGACGCCGAGCACCGCGCCCGCGATCAGCGCGCTGGGCAGGTGGCCGTGGGCCGTCAGGTCCCACACGTTCCAGGCGGCGAACACCATCCAGACCCAGCCGAAGATCCACGCCGCCTTCGACCGGTAGACCTGCGGCTTCATGCCCGCCACTTCATCTGCGCGTACCCCGGCTTGATCACCCCGTTGATCAACGCGAGCCGCTCGTCGAACGGGATGAAGGCCGACTTCATCGCGTTGACGGTGAACCACTGCAGGTCGTCCCAGTCGTAGCCGAAGGCGTCCACCAGCCTGGCGAACTCCTGCGACACGCTCGTCCCGCTCATCAGCCGGTTGTCGGTGTTGACCGTCACCCGGAAGTACAGGCGGCGCAGCAGGCCGATCGGGTGTTCGGCGATCGACGGGGCGGCGCCGGTCTGCACGTTCGACGTCGGGCACATCTCCAGCGGAATCCGCTTGTCCCGGACGTACGCCGCCAGCCTGCCGAGCTTGGCCTCGCCGTCGTCCGACACCGTGATGTCGTCGATGATCCGCACGCCGTGGCCCAGGCGGTCGGCGCCGCACCACTGGATGGCCTGCCAGATCGACGGCAGTCCGAAGCCCTCCCCCGCGTGGATCGTGAAGTGGGCGTTCTCCCGCTGGAGGTACTCGAACGCGTCCAGGTGCCGGGTGGGCGGGTAGCCGGCCTCGGCTCCGGCGATGTCGAACCCGACCACGCCGAGGTCCCGATAGCGTACGGCGAGCTCGGCGATCTCCATCGAGCGGGCCTGGTGGCGCATGGCCGTCAGCAGCGTGCCCACCCGGATCCGCGGCGTGCCGTCGGGCCCGATCGAGCCCAGCCGGAAGCCTTCGAGCACCGCCTCCACGACCTCGTCGAGCGACAGGCCCCGGGAGGTGTGCTGCTCCGGGGCGTAGCGCACCTCGGCGTACATGACGCCGTCGTCCGCCAGGTCCTCGGCGCACTCCGCGGCCACCCTGACCAGCGCCTCGCGGGTCTGCATGACCCCGACCGTGTGCGCGAACGTCTCCAGGTAGCGCTCCAGCGAGCCGGAGTCCGCGCTTTCTCTGAACCAGGCCGCCAGCTCGTCGGGGTCGTACGTCGGCAGAGTATGGCCGCACTCACGGGCGAGGTCGATGATCGTCCCCGGACGCAGCCCGCCGTCGAGATGGTCGTGCAGGAGCACCTTGGGCGCCCTGCGGATCTCCTCCAGAGTGGGCAGCTTGTTCATGCCCCCTCCTCGCCACGGTCGTTCATCAGGCAATCCTAACCATCGGCCATGCCGCGCCGGTCTCCCGCGACCCGCCGATCCTCACTCGTCCCGGTTGGCGGTCTCGGGGGAGAACGCGGGCAGGCAGACGGCGACATACTCCGCGCCGGACGGCCCGGAGCTGTAGCGGATCTTCTCACCGGGCTCGCTGACGAACGCCTGGCCCGCCTCCACCACGGTCGTGCCGCCGGCGTGCTCCACGACGACCGACCCCTTGAGCACGAGCGTGTACTCCGCGAACTCCGGGGTCTGCGCGGGCTCCTCCCAGCCGGGCGGGGCCACCATGTGCGCGATGGAGACCTGCTCGTCGCCGCTGTTGACGCGGCCGACGTACTCGTCGATGACTTTGCCGCCCGGCACCGGGATGCGGGTCGGACCCTCGATCCTTCTGACCATGCCGACCAGTGTGGCAGTTGATCCCGAAATAGCGTGATTCGCATCCCTTGCGTACGTGCCCCGCCGAGCGGGCCCGGGGTACGGCGGGGCTCGGGTGATCTACGCGAGGGCGAGGGGCACGCCGTCCGGGTCGACGAGCAGGCCGTCCGCCGCGACCCGCGCCCCGGCGGCCACCAGCCGGCCGGCCGCCTCCTCCGGGTCGTCGACGGCGACGGCGACGTACCGGAAGCCGTGCCGGCACGGGTCGGGGGTCCACGGGCTCGCGGTCGTGGGCGAGGTGAACGTGAACACCTCCAGGACCGCGTCCCCGGCCAGCAGATAGGTGATCAGGAAGCCGCGCGGGTCCTGGTCCTGCGCGATCTGGCCGATCACCGGGTAGCCGAGCGTGTCCCGGTAGAAGGCCAGCGCGGCGTCGAGGCCGGCAGACGTGACCGCCACGTGGTCGAAGACCGGCGGTGCCGTACGCGGCCTGCTCAGGGCGGCCAGCCGCTCCCGCTCGGCCAGCTCGGGCGAGGCCACGTGGTGATACCGGAGGTAGTTGTCGGTGATCTCCAGGTGGGTGCCGTCCGGGTCCTGGAAGAACGCGATGCGCACCCCGCCGACCGCGTCGAGAGGCGGCAGCGTGAAGGGCACCCCCGCGTCGCGGACGCGCTCGGCCCGCAGATCGACGTCGCCGACCTTGAAGCCGATGTGCCTGATGCCGCGCTGAAGGTCGTCGTTCACCCAGCCGCCGAGATCGCCGTCCCCGGTCTCGACCAGCTTGAGCAGCACCGGGCCCGCCGCCAGCCACGCCACGCCCGCCCCGGGGGCCGGTCCCTCGGCGGGGGTGAGATCCAGCAGATCGCGGTAGAAGTCGAGCGAGCGGGCCAGATCGGCGACGCCGATCTCCACGTGCCGAATGCCTGCGTGATCGGACATGGCTCTCCCCTCTGCGCGTCCGGCCGGTTCGGCACGGCAGGACAACCCTGCCATATCGGCTCCCAGACGTTGATCACGCCCTCCCGGCACGTGCAGACCTCGGCGCCTTGTTCCTCGCCGGGCGGGTCAGTCGCCGACCTGGCCGGTCAGGCGCGGGCCGCCGAGTCCGGCGAGCAGTTCGCGCAGCAGGCCGGCGAGCTGCTCGCGGCGTTCCGGCGCGAGGTGCCCGATGAGGCGGTCCTCGGCCGTGAGCAGGTCGGCGACGACGCGGTCGAGCAGGGCGTTGCCCGCCTCGGTGAGGGCGACCTCGCGCGCGTGGTAGCCCGACCCGGTGGTGGTCCGTTCGACCAGCCCGGCGCGGGCCGCCCGCTCCACGCGCTGCGTGATCGCGCCGCGCGTCACCATGCAGGCGTCGGCCAGCTCGCCCGGGCTCATCCGGTACGGCGGGCCGGAGCGCCGCAGCGTGGACAGCAAATCCAGCGTGGCGACGTCCACGCCCAGCCTCGCCAGGAGGCGGCGGCGCTCGTCGCCGAAGACCTTGGCGGCCCACCAGATCCGGGTGATGATGCCGATCGACTCCACCGGAACGCCCGGCAGCTC
>JADGHC010000599.1 GCA_019689655.1 Microbispora sp. | reverse complement strand
GACGTCGGCGTCGCCCGCGAGATCCGTGCGGAGATCATCGCGGGCTGCCCGCGGGCCGGCCTGCCGCGTGTGGACGTGTCGGTGTCGGAAGGCGTCGTGACGCCTCACCGGCAGTCTGGAGCGCCGCGCACGGGCACGGGTGCTCACCCGCATGATCGAGCGGACCAACGGTGCGATCGGCGTCGTCGACCGCCTGGAGTAAAAAGACGACGACGTCGGCCCCTTGGGAGAGCGCTGACCGGTCGTGTGTCACTTTCCGGGCGATGGAGACGCCGACACCCCCGCCCGGCCATCGGGGAAGGGGTGTCGTGGCGCACTCCGGAGCTTTTACCGAGGCGATCCGGCTGTTACGTCGCCGCCTCTCCGACGTGGTCTACCGCTCCTTGAAAGCCGTCGACGCCTCGAACTCTCAGACGACTGATCGGCTCCTGGACATGGCGGCTCGACGACATGGGAGCATCGGGAGGTCGCGGTCGGCGGCGGCCGCGTTCCGCTTCCGGCAAGGCCGGATGGCGATGGCGCGCCGGCCGAGGACACGATCGTTCCGCTCGACCGGTCAGGATGCATTGGCGCAGATCGCATAAGGGACCAAAGTCGCCTCTTCCGGGCTGTTGTTGAAAACCAAGATCTCCCATCCCGTATTTGCGGCGTTCGGTGCGGATGTAACTATGGAGATGGTGCCGTCCAATGGAACGAGGGTGCCCACAGAAGTCCTATATCCTCCGGAAATTACCACCTTTCCGGGGGGGCACATAACTCCTGCGGAATCCATAGATATCGGGCCTGAGACAAACGCGGGTCCGGTGACGACCTCATAGCCCGAGATTCCCGCAGGCCCCTGCGGACCCGCCGGCCCCGGAGGTCCCTGGACACCCGCCGGACCCTGTGGGCCTGCAGGCCCTTGCGGACCCGCGGGGCCTCGCTCACCGCGCGGACCGGCAGGCCCCTGTGGACCCGCCGGGCCCTGGGGACCGGCCGGACCCCGCTCACCGCGCGGACCCGCCGGATCCTGCGGGCCTGCCGGACCCGCCACCTGGTTCTGGCGAGGCTCCCCGTCCAAAGTCAGCGGTGCGTCGTGCGTGCCCCAGGTCTGCGCCGTCGCGTCGGAGTTCTGCCGGTTGTACGGGAGCGCCCCGGATGTCGTCTCCGCCTTCTGGACCGGCGTCAGCACCTGGGTGAGATCCCGCAGCATGTTCTGGCTCTGATTCGCACCTTGACGCTCGTGCTGCTTTTGCTTTTTCTTGCTTTTGTTCTTGTTCTTGTTCTTGTGGCTCGGGCCCGAGCGATGAGAGGAGTGAACGGCGAGGCCAAGGTGTCCATTGCGAACGTGGGAGGCGGCCTTATGTGCGGCACTGGCGGATTCGACGGTGACGACGTCGATCACGGAGGCGGCGCCGGCGGTCAGCACCGTGCCGATTGCGAAAACCCTGAACAGGCTGCCGAGCGTGGGCAACGTGATCTCCTCTATATGAGATTCCGCCCATAGGTGTGCGGTGTCGGAATTTCCCCGGAGGGGCCCGTCGGCCACAGGTCTCCAGGTGTGGACCATCTTGCATCCATTCATTCGCCGTGCCCGTGCCGACACACAGGTGTCACACGCCGCCACCTATTTATTTGTCGCTCTATTAATGACAGGTCTTCGAGTTGTCCATTTTATTCGGATAATACCGCTCAAATTCTGGATTGTGTCGAAAGTGCGATGTCGAGGAGACCTTCCTCCCGCCGTACGAGACCGGCCATACCGAGACCCCGTACGACGATGAGCGGGTCACGCGCGCGCCCGAGGACGGCGACGGACACCGGTACGCCGAGCAGAAGCGTGTGCTCTCCCGCCACTACGGCATGGAGCGGGACACCGCCCGAGAACGCGGAAAAGGGTTCGGTGGCCTCACCGGCTGGACCGGCGGCACCGGGACGCCGCCACGGGCCGACCAGGGCACCGGGGAAGTCCGAGCCCGCCACGCCGCGCCCGCTCACCGGCAACGCCCCGCCCACGCGGCCCGCGAATCGTGCACGGAACACCCGGGGAGGATCGGCGCAGACCTACCTCGCCCGCCGGCTCTCACCGCCCAGAAGCCGTCAGCCGAGGGTGCCGTCGGCGATGAGCAGGGCGACCGTGCGTGACTCTGGTGAAGGGCCACCTCCGGTACGCCCGCCGGCCGCACCGTGGCGGGCGTACCGGCTCAGCCCGACTCAATCTCCAGGGTGCTGACCCGATTGCGGGCCTCGGCCATGCCCTGCCGGTAGAGCTCGTCCCAGTTCGGGTCGTCGTCCTTGATGGCCCTGACCGTCTGCCTGGACACCTCCACCGGCCCGTTGCGGCCGGGAACGACCTTGCGTATGACGATCAGGGTCCAGCCGTTCTCCATGACCGTGTCGGTCTCCCAGCGGGGTGCGCCGACCGCCCCGGACGCCGGTCTCCCGCCGCGGATGACCATCACGAGCAGATAGATGAGCACGGCGATGACGAGGAGCGTCATCGGAAGGGCGAGCAGGCGCATCGGGGGTCCCGGCTCCCTACTTGGTGGGCAGAGCGATGCCTCCAGTATTGCCCGGCGCGTACACCGTGATGCCCTGCGGCAGGGCCTTCAGCTTCTCGATCTCGGCGCACGTGGGGCACTTGTTGTAGCCGTCCTGGCGGGCCTTGTTGGCCTCCGCCTCGGCGCGTGCCTGGGCGACCTTCGCCTGCGCCTCGGTGACCTTCGCGAACGCGGCCTGAGCCTGGTTGACCGCCTCCTGGACCTCCGCCGGCAGGGTCACCCGTGAGAGGTTGAAGTGGATGTCGGTCAGGTAGTCGGCGCCGAGAGTCGCCCTGAGGTCCTCCGCCAGGCTCGTGTTCACGGCGTTTTGGATCTTGGCGATGTTAGCGTTGTTGCCCTGCTGTGGCAGGCCCGTCTGCCGGCCGGTGCTGTTGTTCTGCACGAGCGCGCAGGAGGAGACCAGTTCGGCGCAGCGGAAGTTGTTGATCTGAGTACGCAGGTCGTTGTCGATCACCGGCCGGATGATCTGGTCGAGGAAGGCCGACCAGCCCTCATCGCCGTCCCAGGGGTAGTAGGTCCCGCCGTTGGTGCTGCGGAACTTGCGCGTGCCGAACTTGTCGTCGAACGACTTCAGCGTCTCGTGGTCGAGGTTGAGCCCGAAGTACAGCGTGCCTTCGATGCCCATGTTGACGCCGTCGCTGCTCGGCACGTTCACCACGTCGACACCGGACCTCTCGCCTTCGCCGGAGTTCGAGGTGATCGTGTAGAACCGCTGCTGCGCCGGATAGCGGTGAATCTGGGACCACCAGCCGATCCAGGTCACTCCGGAGCCGGGGTCGATGACTTGGCGGACCTTGTTGTCGTCGAGCGGCCCGCCGTCGCGGACGACCGCCACCTCCCCGCCGCTGGTGCGCTCGAACCCGTTGAACGCGCCGAGCAGGGTCGGCGCCCCGATGACGATGAGCGCGAGGATCGTCAGGACGGCGATGCCACGGTAGGACCGATGCGACGTGTCGCGGGAGGAGGTGCTTTTGGGCATATGGGCTCCTATGGGGGCTTGGAACCGGTGTTGTGACCGGGTGGTGCGTTTACGTAATCAGTCAGAAGAACGTAGCAGCCGCCCTCCCGGGTTCCGTCCCGCCGACCGCGCACCGCCGGTCGTGCGCAAACGCCGCCGTCCACGGAGACGCCGCCCGTCCCCGC
>JADGHC010000048.1 GCA_019689655.1 Microbispora sp. | reverse complement strand
GCGACGGCGGAGTGGCCCGGGTGGACGTGCCCGTTGTGACCGCGCTCAGGCGGTGAGGACCCGTACGACGCGAGCGGAGGCGAGCTGGAGGAGCGCGAGGGGCGCCGGCCGCCCAGCGCGCCGTACTTACCGGCCGAGGCCCACCCGGACGTGATCGCGCCGAGCACGCCGACGCCCATCACCGCCACCACGACGACCGGCCGTACCGCGACGTCGGGCGTCCCGGCCGTGGCGCCGCTCTCAGCCGGAGGCCCAGCCGGGCGGCACGCCCGGGGGCAGCATCCTGCGGCGGCTCGGCGAGCCGTGGTCGGACTCCCCCGGCTCCTTGGCCCCGGGCCATGCCTTGGCGACCCGGGCGGCCAGCACGAAGTCCTTGCGCAGCGGGTGCCCCTCGAAGCCGTCCGGCAGCAGCAGCGGGCGCAGGTCCGGATGGCCCTCGAAGACGACCCCGAACATCTCGTACGTCTCCCGCTCATGCCAGTTCGCCCCGCGGAAGACGCCGGTGGCGGTCGGCAGGCGGGGGTCGGCGCGGGAGACCCGGGTGCGTACGAGCAGGTGCGTGAACGCGACCGGGTCGAACACGTGGGCCACGACGGCGAACGCCTCGGGCGGCTCGTCCACCGCGGTCAGCCAGTCGAAGAACTCGAACCCGGCGGAGCGCGCGAACGCCAGCGCCTCGACCCACTCACCCGGGTCCACGTCGAGCACGTCCTGGCCGAAGGAGTCGGTGACGCGCGAGCCGTACCGCGCGCGCATGGCCTCGATGGCGCTCATGCCCGCGCCTCCGGCGACTCGGCCGCGATCTTCTCCTGGAGCTTGATGATCCCGTGCAGCAGCGCCTCGGGACGCGGCGGGCAGCCCGGCACGTACACGTCCACCGGGATGATCTGGTCCACGCCCTTCGTGACGCAGTACGAGTCCCAGTACGGCCCGCCCGAGTTGGAACAGGCGCCGAAGGAGATCACGTACTTGGGGTCGGGCATCTGCTCGTACAGCCGCCGTACGGCCGGCGCCATCTTGTCGGTCACCGTGCCCGAGACGATCATCAGGTCGGCCCGCCGGGGCCCCTCGGCGAACGGGGTCACCCCGAAACGGATGAAGTCGTGCCGGCTCATCGACGTGGCGACGAACTCGATGGCACAGCAGGCCAGTCCGAAGTTGAACACCCACAGCGAGTAGCGGCGGCCCCAGTTCAGCACGAACCGCATGGGCCTGGGCGCCGGCGGGGACGCCGGCCCAACCGTGGGCATCGGGAGATCGTTTACGGGCATGCGGTCACCGCCATGTCATCCATTGTCCTCCCCCGGGCGGGCCGGGGTCACGTCCGGCCCGGCACCCGCTCGCCCCCTGCGGGCGCCGGCGGGCTCGGACGTAACATGCGGTTCACAAATATCTCACCGGCAACGATCGCCACACCGGCGAGGAAGAGGGCGACCACCACGGCATATGAGCCGAAATATCCACCCATACCGCCTCTCCGTCTCGGAGATAACCCCGGCGTGGTCTCAAGGGCTGAACACCTGACGGTCACATCGGAGTGCCCCGCATATAGTTGAGGATCGTGACCCGAATCAAGCTCGTCGCCCGCTTGCACCTGGACCTGTGCCGGCTTGCGTCGGGCCTGTGTCGCCCGGACGGATCGCGAGGCTGACGGTGTCCGGCCCACGCGGCCGGGGCACCAGCGGGAACGCGCACAGGCGCGGAAAGTCCCGGTAGACCGCACGTTATGTGCGCATCTACGAAAAACAGCGTGACCCCGATGGATCTAGCATGGACATGACAACGTGCCGCAAGCAGACAGGCCTGGGCGCGTCAAGGAGGACTGAGGAGCTGTGACCAAGCAGGTTCAGCAACTCGACCGCGTGATCATCCGGTTCGCGGGCGACTCCGGTGACGGAATGCAGCTCACCGGTGATCGGTTCACGGCGGAGACGGCCCAGTTCGGCAACGACCTGTCGACGCTCCCCAACTTCCCGGCCGAGATCCGCGCCCCCGCCGGCACCCTGCCGGGGGTGTCGAGCTTCCAGCTGCACTTCGCCGACCACGACATTTTGACCCCCGGCGACGCGCCCAACGTGCTGGTGGCGATGAACCCCGCCGCGCTGAAGGCGAACCTGGCCGATCTGCCCCGCGGCGCCGACATCATCGCGAACACCGACGAGTTCACCAAGCGCAACCTGGCCAAGGTGGGCTACGACGCCAACCCGCTCGAGGACGACTCGCTGAAGGAGTGGCGCCTGCACGCGGTGCCGCTGACCTCGCTGACGGTGCGGGCGCTCGAGGGCTTCGACATCTCCAAGAAGGACGCCGAGCGGGCCAAGAACATGTTCGCGCTCGGCCTGCTGTCGTGGCTGTACAACCGGCCGACCGAGGGAACGATCAAGTTCCTGGAGACCAAGTTCGCCCGCAAGCCCGAGATCGCCAAGGCGAACATCGCGGCCTTCCAGGCGGGCTGGAACTACGGTGAGACGACCGAGTCGTTCTCGGTGTCGTACGAGGTCAAGCCGGCCACGCTCCCCCCGGGGACCTATCGGAACATCTCCGGCAACCAGGCGCTGGCGTACGGGCTGATCGCGGCGTCGGTGCAGGCGAAGCTGCCGCTGTTCCTCGGGTCCTACCCGATCACCCCGGCCTCCGACATCCTGCACGAGCTGTCCAAGCACAAGCGGTTCGGGGTCCGCACGTTCCAGGCCGAAGACGAGATCGCCGGCGTGGGCGCCGCGCTCGGCGCGGCCTTCGGCGGGTCGCTCGGCGTGACCACGACCTCGGGCCCGGGCATCGCGCTCAAGTCCGAGACCATCGGCCTGGCGGTGGCCACGGAGCTTCCGCTGATCATCGTGGACGTCCAGCGGGCCGGCCCGTCCACGGGCATGCCGACCAAGACCGAGCAGACCGACCTGCTGATCGCGATGTTCGGCCGCAACGGCGAGTCGCCGGTGCCGGTCCTGGCGGCGGCCACGCCGTCGGACTGCTTCACGATGGCGATCGAGGCGGCGCGGATCGCGCTGAAGTACCGCACGCCGGTCATGCTGCTGTCGGACGGCTACCTGGCCAACGGGTCGGAGCCGTGGCGCATCCCGGAGATCTCCGAGCTGCCGGACATCTCGGTGCCGTTCGCCACCGAGCCCAACGGCGACGACGGCACCACCTACCTGCCGTTCAAGCGTGACCCGGAGACGCTGGCCCGCCCGTGGGCGGTGCCCGGCACGCCCGGGCTGGAGCACCGGATCGGCGGCATCGAGAAGGCCGACGGCGCCGGGAACATCTCCTACGACCCCGACAACCACGACCGCATGGTGCGGCTGCGCCAGGCCAAGATCGACGGCATCGACGTGCCCGACCTGACCGTCGACGACCCCGACGGCGACGCCCGGGTGCTCGTGCTCGGCTGGGGCTCGACGTACGGGCCGATCGCGGCGGCGGTCCGGCGGGCGCGGGCCGCCGGGCACAAGGTGGCCCAGGCGCACCTGCGGCACCTCAACCCGCTGCCCGCCAACACCGGCGAGGTGCTGCGCTCGTACGACAAGGTGCTGCTGCCGGAGATCAACCTCGGCCAGCTCGCCATGCTGCTGCGGGCCCGCTACCTGGTCGACGTGATCAGTTACAACCGGGTGCGCGGGCTCCCGTTCAAGGCCGCCGAGCTCGCTGCCGTCATTCAGGACGTGATCGAAAGTGACTGACAACCTCAACGGCAAGGGCCTGGCCCTGATCCCCCGTGCGGAGACCAAGCAGAGCCTGAAGGACTTCAAGTCCGACCAGGAGGTGCGCTGGTGCCCGGGGTGCGGTGACTACGCGATCCTGGCGGCGGTGCAGAGCTTCCTGCCCGAGCTGGGGCTCAAGCGCGAGAACATCGTGTTCGTCTCCGGCATCGGCTGCTCCTCGCGTTTCCCGTACTACCTCAACACCTACGGCATGCACTCGATCCACGGGCGGGCGCCGGCCATCGCGACGGGGCTGGCCGCCTCCCGGCCGGACCTGTCGGTGTGGGTCATCACCGGCGACGGCGACGCCCTGTCGATCGGCGGCAACCACCTGATCCACGCGCTGCGCCGCAACGTCAACCTGAACATCCTGCTGTTCAACAACAGGATCTACGGCCTGACCAAGGGGCAGTACTCCCCGACGAGTGAGATCGGCAAGATCACCAAGTCGACCCCGATGGGCTCGCTGGACAAGCCGTTCAACCCGGTCTCGTTGGCGCTCGGCGCCGAGGCGTCCTTCGTGGCCCGCACCATCGACAGCGACCGTAAGCACCTGCAGAGCGTGCTGCGCCAGGCCGCCGAGCACCGCGGCGCCTCGCTGGTGGAGATCTACCAGAACTGCAACATCTTCAACGACGGCGCCTTCGACACGCTGAAGGACCCGAGCACCCGCGACGAGATCACCATCCGGCTCGAGCACGGGCAGCCGATCGTCTTCGGCACCGGCGACAACGAGCGCGCCGTACGGCTGTCGCCCACGGGCGGCGTCGAGGTCGTGCGCCGCGCCGAGGTGGCCGACAGCGAGATCCTCGTGCACGACGCGCACAACCCCGACCCGTCGGTGGCGTTCGCGCTGTCGCGGCTGGACGAGCCGGCGTTCGAGCACGTGCCGATCGGCGTCTTCCGCTCGGTCGACCGCCCGTCGTACGACCAGCTCATGAACGAGCAGGTGCAGACGGCCACGGCCGACAAGGGCCCGGGCGACCTCGCCGAGCTGCTCCACGGCGGGGACACCTGGACCATCCGCTGAGCCAGGGCCTCCGGGGAAAAGGGACCGGTCTTCGGACGGGTCCCTTTTTCCGTACGGCAGCGGGGGTAACGCAAACGCCTCGAAGGGCGATAGCCGTACCGTGACCGATGTCTTCTCAGGCGAGGACGCACGCTGATGGCCGCGGCGAAGAGTGTGGTCAACCTGACCGTGCACGGCATCGGCCCTTACCCGAGGACGCTCGACCCGGGCGAGGACGGCACCTGGGTGACGGTCGGCCAGTTCGAGCGGATGCTCGACGCCGTCGCCGGTCGCACGGACGTCCGGATCACCTTCGACGACGGCAACGCCTCCGACGTCGAGATCGCCCTACCCCGGCTGCGCGAGCGCGGCCTCACCGCGGAGTTCTTCGTTCTGGCCGGGCTTTTGGGGCAGCCCGGCCGGCTGGACGCCGACGGCGTGCGCGAGCTGGTCCGGGCCGGCATGCGGGTCGGCTCGCACGGCTGGGCTCATCGCGACTGGCGCAGGATCGGCCCGCGGGAGGCCGAGGAGGAGATCGGCCGGGCCAACGCCCTGCTGAGCGACCTGACCGGGCAGCCGGTGACCCGGGTCGCCATCCCGTTCGGTTCGTACGACAGGCACGTGCTGCGCCGGCTGCGCCGCGCGGGGCTCACCCGGGCGTACACGAGCGACGGCGGGCGGGCCCGCCCCGACGCCTGGCTGCAGGCGCGCACCAGCCTGACGTGCGACCTGGACGACGCGTGGATGAAGGCCGTCCTGGACGGGCGCCCCTCTCTGCGTACGCGCGCCCGCAGGATCGCCGCCCGTACGTACAAGCGACTGCGCGGCTGACTCATGCTTGAGAAAACGGATGGGAGCCGGGTGCGGATAGCCGTCGTCATCGTCACGTACAACAGCGCGCAGGTGCTCGGCGACTGCCTGCGCTCCCTCGTGGACGGTGCGAAGGGGGTCGTCCTGACCGACGTCGTGGTCGCCGACAACGCCTCGGCGGACGACTCCGTCGCCATCGCGGAGCGGGCCGAGGACCTGCCGGTCAGGATCGTGCAGACCGGCAGGAACGCCGGGTACGCCGCCGCGGTCAACGCCGGGGCGGCCGTGCTGGACTTCGACGCGCTCGACGCCGTGCTCGTGTTGAACCCCGACTGCCGGCTGCGTCCCGGCTCGCTGGGCGTCCTGGCGGAGGCCCTGCGGACGCCCGGACGCGGCATCGCCGTCCCCCGGCTCGTCAACCCGGACGGCTCGCTGCAGCCGTCGCTGCGCCGGCGGCCCACCGTGCTGCGGGCCCTGGCCGAGGCCGTGATCGGCGGCACGCTGGCCGGGCGCATCGGCACGCTCGGGGAGCTGGTGACCGATCCGGCGCGGTACGAGACGGGCTGCACGGCGGCCTGGGCGACGGGCGCCGCCATGCTGATCTCGACCCGGGCGTGGCGGGAGATCGGGCCCTGGGACGAGTCGTTCTTCCTCTACAGCGAGGAGACCGAGTATGCCCTGCGGGCGGCGGACCGGGGCTGGTCGCTGTGGTATGAGCCCTCGGCCGTGTTCGAGCACATCGGCGGCGACTCGGGCACCAACCCCTATCTCGCCGCGCTCATCGTGGTGAACAAGGTGCGGCTGTTCCGGCGGCGCAGGGGCCGGATCGCGGCCACCGCCTACTTCCTGGTGGTGGCGTTCGGCGAGGGGATCCGCGCGCTGGCCGGCCGGCGGACCTCGCGGGCCGCGGTGGCCGCGCTGCTGCGGCCCTCCCGGCGGCTGCGCCTGATCACCCCGCCTCCGGCCTCATGAGCGGCACGCCGGTCGAGGCGGTGCGCCTGACCCCGTTCGACGCGCTGGGCGGGGAGGAGATCGACGCCTGGCACCGGCTGCGTGCGGCCAATCCGCTGCTCGACAGCCCGTACTTCCATCCCGGCTTCGCGGAGGCGGTCCACGCGAGCGGGCGGCCCGTGGAGGTGGCCGTCGGCCGCGACGCGGAAGGCCGGATCGTCGCGCTGCTGCCCTGTCACCGCGAGCGTTCGCTGCTGCGGCCGGCCGGCTGGCCCGGGGCCGACTTCCAGGGCCCGGTGCTCGCCCCCGGCACGTCCTTCCCGCCGCTGCTCCTGCTGTCCGGAGGGGTGCGCGGCTTCGCCTTCGACCACTTGCTCGACTCGCCCGAGGACGGCGCCGGGAGCTTCGGGCCCTGGATCGAGTCGCGCCGCCCCTCGCCGTACATCGACGTGAGCGGTGGTCTCGACGCCTATCTCGGGAGGGCGTCCCGCAGCGGCAAGGACAACATGGGGCAGGCCCGGCGCAGGACGGCGAAGGCCGAGCGGGAGCTCGGGCCGGTGCGGTTCGCGGCGGACGTCGTCGACCCACGGGCGCTCGACCGGGTGATCGAGCTCAAACGGGCGCAGTACGCCGCGACGGGCGTCGCCGACTACTTCGCCCTCCCCGGCCGCCTCGACCTCGTCAGAAAGCTCCTGCACACCCGCGGCGCCGAGTTCTCCGGCATGCTGTCGACGCTGCACGCCGGTCCCCATCTGCTCGCGGCGCACTTCGGCCTGCGGTCCGGCGGCGTCCTGCACTGGTGGTTCCCGGTGTACGACCCGCGGTTCGCCCATTTCTCGCCGGGCTGGATGCTGCTGCGCGAGCTGGTGTCGGCGGCCCCGGCGCTCGGGATCGGCCGCATCGACCTCGGCCGGGGCGAGGACGAGTACAAGCGGCGGGCCAAGACCGGTGAGGTCATGGTCGCGCAGGGGCTGGTGACGAAGAGCGCGGCCAGGCGGGCCATCCGCAGGGTCCGTGACTCGATGGCCGAGGCGGCCAAGTCGTCGGCCCTCGGCCCGGGCCTGCGGCGGATCGTCCGCAGGCTCCGCGCCCTGTCCCGCTGACCCGGCCCCGCCCGTCCCGGCCGGAACCGGTGTTTCACGCGGGGCGTAACGCCGGGGAGGACGCGGACGATCTGTTCAATGTGCCGCGCTTGATTACATCGTTCCAGAGGGACGTCGCGCCCGAGCTCGGCCCGCAGACCCCATCCGCCCGCGAACCGGTAAGCGTCCAGGACGGTGCACCGTGAAGATCAGCGTGTTCGGGCTCGGGTACGTCGGCTGTGTCTCCGCCGCCTGCCTGGCCGCCCGCGGGCACGAGGTCGTCGGGGTCGACGTGAACCCCGTGAAGGTCGATTTGATCAACGCCGGCACCGCTCCCGTCGTCGAGGAGCGCATCGGCGAGCTGACCAAGCAGGTCGTCGCCGAGGGCCGGCTGCGGGCGACCCACGACGTGCGCGCCGCCGTCGAGGCGAGCGAGGTCTCCCTGGTGTGCGTCGGCACGCCGTCCGCGCCGAACGGCAGCCTGTCGACCGTCTACCTCGAGCGGGTGGCCAGGGAGATCGGCGAGGCGCTGGCGGGCCTGGAGCGGTGGCACACCGTCGTCTTCCGCAGCACGATGCTGCCGGGCACGTGCGAGAACCTGCTCGTCCCGATCCTCGAGAAGGCCTCCGGCCGTACCGCCGGGGTGGACTTCGGGGTGGCGGTCAACCCCGAGTTCCTCCGGGAGGGCTCCAGCGTGCGCGACTTCTTCGAGCCGCCCAAGACCGTGATCGGCCAGTTGGACGAGGCGAGCGGCGACGTGGTGGCCGCGCTGTACGAGGGGCTGCCCGGCGAGGTCTTCCGGGTGCCGGTCGCGGTGGCCGAGATGACGAAATATGCCGACAACGCCTTCCACGGGCTGAAGATCAGCTTCGCCAACGAGCTGGGGGCGATCTGCCGCGCGCTCGGCCTGGACAGCCACCAGGTGATGGACGTCTTCCTGGCCGACACGAAGCTCAACATCAGCCCCGCCTACCTGCGGCCCGGCTTCGCCTTCGGCGGCTCGTGCCTGCCGAAGGACCTGCGCGGCCTCGTCTACGCCGCCCGGCAGGCCGACGTGTCCGTCCCGCTGCTGTCGCACATCCTGCCCTCGAACGAGGAGCACCTGCGCCGCGCCTTCGACCTGGTGGCCGGGACCGGCAGGCGCCGGATCGGGCTGTTCGGGCTGTCGTTCAAGCCGGGCACCGACGACCTGCGCGAAAGCCCCCTGGTCGAGCTGGCCGAGCGCCTCCTCGGCAAGGGCTACGACCTGCGGATCTACGACGCCAACGTGACGTTGTCGCGCCTGATCGGGGCCAACCGCGACTACATCGAGAGCCGGCTGCCGCACCTCGGCCAGTTGCTGACCAACTCGGCGGAGGACGTCCTCGCGCACGCCGAGGTGTGCGTCGTCGGCTGCAAGGACCCCGCCGTGCTGAACGCGCTGGAACACGCGGGTGACCGCATCGTCATCGATCTCGTCCGTCTCCCCGACGCGGCCGCGCGCCGGGCACAACCGGAATACATGGGCCTTGGCTGGTAGAGCACTGATCCTCGTCGAGAACCTGTCCGTCCCCTTCGACCGCCGCGTCTGGCAGGAGTGCACGACCTTACGGGACGCCGGGTGGGAGGTGCACGTCATCTGCCCGATGGGAGTCAACCGGGACACCGAGCCGGAGGCCCTCATCGACGGGGTGCGCATCCACCGCTATCCCCTGCGCCCCGCCACCGGCGGCCCCATCGGTTACCTGCGCGAGTACGGCCTGGCGCTGCTGCACACCTTCCGGCTCGCGCGCAAGGTCGGCCCGGTCGACGTCGTGCACGCCTGCAACCCGCCCGACCTGCTGTTCCTCGTGGCGCGCGGGCTCAAGCGGCGCGGCGCGAAGTTCATCTTCGACCAGCACGACCTGGTGCCCGAGCTCTACCTGTCCCGGTTCGGCCGGGGCCAAGACCTCCTCTACCGGCTCGTCTTGTGGCTCGAACGGCTCACCTACCGGACCGCGGACGTCGTCATCGCGACGAACGAGAGCTACCGCCGGGCCGCGCTGACCCGGGGCCGTATGAAGCCGGAGCGGGTCTTCGTGGTGCGCAGCGCGCCCGTGGTCGAACGCTTCCACCAGGTGCCGGCCGAGGAAGCCCTCAAGCGCGGCAAACCACACCTGCTGTGCTATCTGGGCGTGATGGGCCCGCAGGACGGGGTCGACTACGCCCTCCGTTCCCTGGCCCTGCTGCGGGACGAGGTCGGGCGCTCGGACTGGCACGCGGTGTTCATCGGCGCCGGCGACACGTTCGACGCGATGGTGGCGCTGACGCGCGAGCTCGGCCTGTCGGACATGGTGGAGTTCACCGGCCGCATCCCCGACGAGGACCTGCTGCGCTACCTGTCCACGGCCGACGTCTGCCTCGCCCCCGACCCCTGCAACCCGCTGAACGACGTGTCCACCATGAACAAGATCATGGAGTACATGGCGATGGCCCGGCCCATCGTGTCGTTCGACCTCACGGAGGCGCGGGTGTCGGCCGGAGACGCCGCGGTGTACGCGCCCCCGAACGACGAGTCCGAGTTCGCCAAGCTGATCGCGCACCTGCTGGACAACCCGGAGGAGCGGACGCGCATGGGCGAGATCGGCCGGGCCCGGGTCAGCGGCCCCCTGTCGTGGGACAACTCCCGCAAGGCGCTGCTGGCCGCCTACGAGGCGGCCGTCTCCTGACCTCCTACGTACGCTGGACGCGACTGCCGGTGTCGGTGCCCCAATGGTGGTGACCTTTGCCGCCCCGCAGCGCCCGCAGCCGGGTGAGGCCCCGGTCGAGGGCGAGCACGGCCAGGTAACAGGCCGCGTCGAGCGGGGTGACCCGCCCGCTCGCCACCAGGGCCCGCAGCGCGCCGAATTCCAGCCGTCCTTCCGCCAGCGGCAGGCCCAGCGCGTCGAGTTCCCGGTTGCCCTGCCGTACGCGCACCCGGCGGCGCAGGTGGGCGCGGATGGTCCGCGCGGGGCGGACCAGGGACCAGGCCTCGGTCACCACGACCCGTTCCCCCGGCGCGAACATCCGGTGCACGTAACCGTCGTCCGAGATCACGTCGGGCATGGGGAACACCCGGGCGTGTCCCTCCTCGGTCAGCACGTACACGCCCACACCGGACAGCCCGCGGGACGGGGCGATGAGGAGATCATGGACCTTGTGCACCCGCCGGGCGATCGCGCTCGCGCCGTCCAGATCCCACCGCGGGACCGGCGCGCAGGCGAGCACTCCCGGCCGGGCCGCCGCCGCCACGAGCGCGCGCACCGACTCCGCGGTCAGCACGACGTCGGCGTCCAGGTAGACGCGCGGAAACGTACGGCAGGCCGCGTCGCCGAGCCGCAGCGCGTTGGTCTTCCCGGGCGTCGCCGTCTCCAGGACCCGCACCCCCGCCTTCCTGGCCGCCTCCGCCGTGCCGTCGGAGCAGGCGTTGGCGACCACCACGACGTCGAACTCGCCGGGCGCCGTACCGTCAAGCAGGCGGGCGAGGTTGCCGGCGATGACGCTCTCCTCGTCGTGCGCGGGCACGACGACGCTCACGACCGGAAAGCTCACAGCTCGGAGAGGGGTCACGGCAATGAGAGTAGAGCGCACGGCCATCGACGGGGCGCTGCTGTTCATACCGACACCGCACCGTGATGAGCGGGGATTGTTCACCCGCACGTTCGACGCGAACGTCGCCGCGAAGGCCGGGCTCGACCCGGCCGCCTTCGTGCAAGACAGCCAGTCGCGCTCCCGCAAGGGGACGATCCGCGGCCTGCACGGCCGGTCCGGACGCGGCGAGGCCAAGCTGGTGCGGTGCGCCCGCGGGGCCGTGTACGACGTGATCGTGGACGCCCGGCCGGACTCGCCGACGTTCGGGGTGCATACGTCGGTCGTGCTCGACGACGAGGCGTTCGTGACCCTGTACGTCCCCCCGGGGCTGCTGCACGGGTTCCAGGCGCTCACCGACGCCGACGTCTGCTACCGCATCGACCGGGAGCACGACCCGTCCGAGGACCTGTCGGTCCGCTACGACGACCCGGATCTGGGAATCCGGTGGCCCCAACCGGTCACACTGATCAGTGAGCGGGACCGTACGGCGGGAAGTTGGGCACAATTGCTGGACCGGCTGCGCGGATGAGAGCGGGGGCTGATGCGACGGCGAGGGATTTCCCGGATATCGGTCGCGGCGGCGCTGGCCGCCGTGCTGACGCTGCTCGCCTGCTCGCCCTCGGCGGGCGACGGGCCCGGCGCGTCCGGGACTCCCTCGGCGTCTCCCACCGGCCCTTGTCCCGGCCATCCCACGCCGGCCTGCACCGGGGTGCCGCCCGGCACGCGCCTGAGGACCCTGCCCCTCACGGAGAAGGGCGTCTACCGCGTCACGACGCCGGGAGCCGTCCTCGACCGCGTGCACATCGCCGGCGACCTGCTGATCACCGCCAAGGACGTGAAGATCAGCAACAGCCAGATCGACGGCAGCGTGCTGGACAGCTACGCCGGCAAGACGTACTCGTTCACGATCACCGACTCGACTGTGGGCACGACCGGCAAGTGCGAGACCCTCCCCGGCGTCGGCGACACCGACTACACGGCCGTACGGGTGCACATCCGGGGTCATGGGGACGGCTTCCGCGACTCGGGCGATAACATCGTGATCCGGGACTCCTACGTCCACCTGTGCTCGAATCCCGGCGACCATTCGGACGGCATCCAGACGTACGTGGCCGGCAAGGGCCTGCTCTTCCACCACAACACCGTCGACCAGCGCGACGCCAAGGACATCACCGCGCCGATCTTCATCACCGACCCGCACACGTCGGACGTGACGGTGACCGACAACCTCATCATGGGCGGCACGTACAGCATCCAGGTCAGGAACGTCCGGGGCCGCGCCGTCGTGCGCGACAACAAGCTGGTCGACAAGTCGTGGGTGTACGGCCCGGTCGACTCCGATTGCGACGCGATCGAGTGGTCGGGCAACACGCTGGTGACGATCGACGGCGACTACCGGATCACGTCGACCGTCGGCCCTCTCGACTGCGCGGGATGACGGCGTCCCGGCGGGTGACCCGGCGGGCCGCCCTCACCACGTGCTGCAGCATCGCCCTGCTGGCGGTGGTCTACGTGCTGGCGGTGTGGACGGTGCCCGGGCAGCGGTTCGAGGACGCGGTTTTGGACGGCGCCATGCTCGTGGCCGGGGGACGGCAGGAGGAGGCGGCCCTCGCCACGCTCGCGACGATCTCCCGCTGGTCGCTGGCCGGCGCGACGCTGCTGGTGTGCGCCATCGCGCTGGCCCGGCGCCGTCCGCTGCTCGCGGCCGCCGGCGCCGCGGTCGTCGCCGGGTCCGTCCTCACGACCGAGGTCCTGCGCCGCATGGTGCTGCTGCGCCCGATCCTGCTGCCCTCCGGCGTACGGCGGGAGGACCAGAGTTTCCCCAGCGGGCACACGGCGGTCGCGATGTCGGTGATGTGCGCGCTCGTGCTGGTCGTCCCGTACCGGTTCCGCTGGGTCGCGGTGCTGGTCACCTCCGCCTGGGCCACCGCGGTCGGGGCCTCGACGGTCACGGCGAGCTGGCACCGGCCGAGCGACACGATCGGCAGCGACCTGATCGTGCTCGGCTACACGTGCGCCGCGATCGCGCTGCTCGCCCGTGCCGGGGCCGCCCGCGAGGCGGAGCCGCTCCGCGGGGCCGCACGCGCCGGGATGGGCCTGCTCGCCGGACTCCTGGTGGCCACGGCGCTCGCGGGCCTCGCCGTCGCGGTCGCCGTCACCCTGCTCGGCGGACACGACGACCTGGCCGCGCTCACGGCCGGCCGGGCCGTCTCCCTGGCTGGGGGAGCCACGGTAGCCGTGACCGTACTCGGTCTGCTGCGCCGTACCGACCTCGGGCCTCCTCCGGGTGGTCGTGCTCCCACGCCCGCACCGCCGCCTCCCTGCGGGCCGTGCGCAGCAACGCGCCCGACGCCCCGATGAGCAGGAACGCGACCCCGGTCACGATGGCGAACGACAGCAGGTCGAAGGTCGCCGAGCCGACCAGCGGCACGACCAGGCAGGCGGCGAGCGTCAGGCCGAGGTCGCGCCGTGCCGGGTCCGCGCTCAGCCGCCGGGCCTGTATCGCCGAGTAGATCCCGCAGGCGAACAGCGCCACGAACGCCGCGACGCCGATGATCCCGCTCTCCACGCCGGACAGGATGTACTGGTTGTCGAAGACCTGGTATTTCGGCGCGTACCAGGTGCCGATGCCCCGGCCGAGCCACAAGTGCCGGGAGATCTCGGCGGCCGCGACATCGTAGTCGTGCGTGCGGTACTGCACGCTGCTGTCGGCCCCGGCGTTGGCGAACAGCTCGTACAGGGTCTTCAGCAGCCGGGGGAACGCCAGCCCCGCCGCGGCCAGGCCGGCCGCCGCGATGATCAGCGCCTGGAGCTTGCGCCGCGGCGGCCACCCGATCATCAGGATGATCCCGGCGACCCCGATGCTCAGGACCGCCGACCGGGACACGGAAAACAGCAGGCTCATGCCGATGAGCGCGGCGCACAGCCACCAGCGCAGGGCGGGCTCGCCGCGCGATACGGCCCGGAAGCCGTAGTGGACGGCGATCGGCAGCAGCATCGCGCACAGCACGCCGAACTCGATGGGATGCCCGGTCGTGGCGGCCACCCGGCGCATCGCGTCGCGCATGTCCACCGGGCCGCCCTCGGTGGCGAAACGCAGGCCGGGCAGTTCGAGATACCGGGTGAGGTCGATGTCGGCCACGAACTGCAGCACCCCGATGACCCCGATCACCGCGCCGCACAGCACCAGCGTCTTCAGCAGGAAGTCGAGGCGGTCCGCGCCGCGCACCCCGTCGCAGACGGCCAGCGCGATGCCGACGTTGGCCAGCACCAGGACCAATGCGTGGTCGGACAGCTTCAGCTCGTCCGCCGGCAGATAGCCGTAGCTGGCCACGCCGTACGTGGCCGTCATGGCGACGACGTAGACGAACAGTGCGGTGCGGACCGGGGTGCGGCCCTTGGCCACGCCCAGCGTCGTGGTGAACTGCGCGCACAGCCAGCACAGGCCGGCGAGCAGGCTGAGGATGTTGGCGGGCGTCAGCGACAGCGGCAGGCCCCGCAGGACCAGCCGGGCCGGGATGATGAGCAGCGCCACCGTGAACAGGCTCGCCAGCGTCGCGCCGTCGGCGCGACGGCGGGCCCCGGGGATGCGCGGGTCGGTGAGGACCGGACGGGGCGCGGACGCGCCGAGCGCGGGGAAGATCAGGGTGCGGCGCGCGTCCTGGTCGTCGGTCGCCCGCCGCGGCCTGTCGGCGCGCATCTCAGCCGCTCACCGCCGGCTGGCGTCCCTCGCGTGGCCGCGCCAGGTCCGGCGCCGGAGGCCGGGACGCGGCCGCTCCGCCGGGCCTGCGCAGCTTCTTGGCCTTCCGTACGCGCATCGCCTGGGCGATGCTCTCGGCGGCGAACGCCGACGCGAGGGTGGCCGCGCCGCCCAGGGCCAGGGCGACGGCGGCGGCCCGCGCCTTGCGGCCCTTCTGGGGTTCCGGCGTGGTCGCCGGCACGGCGCGGTCGATCCTGATGTACGTGGCGGGCGGAGCCTTGAGCGCCCGCTGACGGTCGGCCAGGATCTTCCTCGCCCGGGCCTCCGCCTTGATGACGACCTCGCGGGCCGTCTCCGGAGAGGTGCTCTCGCCGGTGATGAAGATGAACGGCGTCTGCGCCAGCGCCTCCGGGTTGGTGCTGCCGTTGTTGACCTCGTAGCCCGGGTCGCCGCCGGGCGTCGCCCCGATCGCCGCCGCCACCTCGGGCGTGCCGAGGGCCCCGATGACGATGGAGGCGGTCATGCTCAGCCCACGGTCGAAGTTGAGCAGGGGATTGGTCAGCCCGTTCGGATACTTGGGGTTGCTCGGCAGGCTGCCGCCGGTCGTGGGCGTGGTCAGCACGAGGACCTCGGTGGACGTGTAGGTGACGGGAATGGTCACGTACACCGCGATGGTCGCGCCCACGGCCAGCATGAAGGCGGGCAGCGTGACGAACCAGCGCCGGAAGACGACGAGGACGGTCCCCCAGAAATCCATTTCGCGGCTCCTCGGTCAGCCGGCGCGCGAGGCCCTGCGGGGCACGTCCTCACCGGCGCCGTCGGGATCCGGCGCGAGGCGCAGCCCCGCGGGCCGGTCGCCGCCCTGGGATTCCTCGGGCACCACGACGATGATGGCGGTCTCGTCGTCCATGCCGCCCGTCTGCCGCGGCGGCGTCGCCGGCGCGTCGGGGCCGTCGCCGGAGGGCTTGCCCGGCTCGTTCGCCGGTGCCGGGATGGCCGTCCGCTGCGGCTGGGCGATCCAGGGGGCGTGGACGACGTACGCGGCGCGACGGCCCGCGCGCACCCGGTCCACGAGGTAGGCCAGGCCGAACCCGATGACGAGCACGCCCAGCAGCCCGCCGGCCGCCGCGCCCCACTTGAGCGTCCGCTTCGCCTCGGGCATCCCGGGCGGCACCACGTCGGTGATGGAGATGTACGTCGACGGCGGGGCCTTCAACGCCCGCTGCCGTGCGGCGAGCTCCTGCCGGACGAGCTGCCCGGCGCGGCGGACGGTGGCGTCGGCCACGGCCGGTGACTTGCTGTCCACCTCGATGTAGACGAACGGGCCGTTGGTGCTGATGCCGAGCAGGTCCGGGTTCGTGCGGCCGTCGTTGATCGTGACCTGGGTGGGCCCGCCGGGACGAACCCCCAGTTTGGCCATCATTTCCGGCGTGTTCATCGACAGGATGAGAATTCCGGCCGTCGTCCGCAAACCATCGTTGAACTGCAGGAGCGGGTTGGTGAGCCCGGCCGGTTCCTTCGGATCGGCCGACAATGTGCCGCCTGTCGTCGGCGTGGTCAGCACCATGGCCGTGGTGGAAACGTAGGTGGTCGGCACCAGCAGATAGGCGACCACGGCCGCGGCAATTGCGAGGATGAATATCGGCGGCCCCACGGACCTGCGGCGAGCGAGTGCGAAGAGGCTCTTCCACACGTCCATGCGTCCCCGCCTCCCATGGCCCGTGTACGACGGACACTCGAGAATGTAGTTTACCAATCACGGGTTCGCACGACCCGTTTGAAACGGTCCAGTATCCGTTACATCTCGTATTCCTTACGCAGCGTTACCGGCCTTCGTGAGCGGAGCGGAGCATGGAATCATCCACCCGGCGCGTCGCCGGCCCGAATGCCGTCGCATCTCGGGAGGACCGGCGGCTGCCGGGGCTGGACGGCATCCGCGGGCTGGCGGCTTTGTTCGTGGTGCTGCACCACTGCTGGCTGATGGCCTTTCCCGGGTTTCCGCGGGGCGGCGGACCGTGGTGGCTCGGCTGGCTCCGCTACGGCCACCTCGCCGTCGTGGTCTTCATCGTGCTGTCCGGGTTCTCGCTCGCGGTCTCCCCGGCGCGTAACCAGTGGCGGCTCGGCGGGCCGGGCAGGTTCGCGCGCAGGCGCGCCTGGCGCATCCTGCCGCCGTACTGGGCCGCTTTGGCGTTCAGCCTGGCCGTCGCGTGGACGCTGACCCCGCAGCCCGGAGAGGGCCCGCCCACCGCCAAGTCCGTCCTGCTGTACGGCCTGCTGCTGCAGGACGTCGCGGGCTCCCCCAGCCCCAACGGGGCCTTCTGGTCGATAGCGGTGGAGGCCCACCTCTACCTCGTCTTCCCCCTGATGCTGCTGGTGCTGCGGCGCGCGGGGGCGGTGGTCACGCTCGCCGTGGTGACCATACCCGTGGCGGTCATCGGGGTGCTGGCCCCCTCGGTGCCGATGGTGGACCTGCTCATGCGGTTCACCCCGCAGTTCGCGGTGCTGTTCGCGCTCGGCATCGTGGGCGCGGGGGTGGCGGCCGGAGCGTCGCGGACATCCGCCGCGCCCTGGTCTGCGGCGGCCGCCGCACTTCCCGTGGTCGCGCTCATCGTGGCGGCCGGGCCGGTGTGGACGGTCGAGCACTACTTCTGGGTGGACATCGCGGCCGGGCCCGCGGTGGTCCTGCTGCTCGTGTCCGTGGCCACCGGCCGGCCCGCCCCGCTGGTGCGGCTGCTCGACAGCCGTCCGCTCCGTGCGCTCGGCCTGTTCTCCTACAGCCTCTACCTGATCCACGCGCCGATCGTCGTGGCGCTGAGTACGCTCGTGGTGGCCCCCCTGGCCGGGCACGGGCTCACGGCGTTCCTGGTCACGGTGCTATCGGCCGTGCCGCTGAGCCTGCTGACGGCGCGGCTGTTCGCGGCGGTGTTCGAGCTGCCCTTCCTCCGCCATCGGTCCTGGGCGGCGCTGCGGGCCGCCGCCTCCGCCCGCTTCACCACCCGCTTCACCCGCGGCGCCGTGCGCCCCTGAGCCCGGTCACCCCCGCCGGGCCCCGGCCAGCCCGGCGACGATCCTGACCGCCTTGCGGCCCCGCCGTACGGCGACGCGCCGCTGGCGGCGGGCGTACATCCGGTAGACGGCGGCCCGCGCCCGCGCCCGCTGCCGCGGGGTGAGCGGCGCGCTGTTCACCCAGCGCAGCAGCTCCCGGCATTGCAACGTGCTCGCGAAGTGGGCCTGCCAGGACGGCACGCCGAGGCGGCGGGCGAGCAGGGGCATCGTCTCGTGCTTCCAGTTCCGGTGGCCGAGCACCTCCGGCACGTGCCCCCACGGCCCGGCGAGCGCCAGCTTCGCGGCGAACACCTCGTCTTCTTTCAGCATGTTGCGGCGCGGGATCGGCAGCACGGCCTCCCGTTTGACCATCCCGTAAAGGGGATCGATCAGCAGGTGGCTCTCGTTCAGCAGGCGCAGCATCTCGGCGAACCGCTCGACCGGGTCGTCGGAGCCCAGCGCGTCCCCCTCGTACGCGGCGGTCCGGGTCACGCCGTCCGGACCGGTGTAGGCGATCTGCGTGGTCACCAGGATGAGCCGCCCGTCCTCGGCGAACCGGTCGAGGCAGCGTGACACGCACCGGGGATCGAGCCGGTCGTCGTCGCCGATCCAGCGGAAGTAGCTCCCCCGGGCCAGGCGTATCACGGTGGTGAAGTTGTTGAGTATCCCGATGTTCTCCGCCTGCCGGTGGTAACGGACGCGGCGGTCCGCACGGGCGAGCTCACGGCAGACCTCCTCCGTCTCGTCGGTGGAGGCGTTGTCGGAGATGATCAGTTCGAGGTTCTCGTGGTCCTGCGCGAGCACGCACTTGACCACCTCGGCCACCCGCCCCGCCGCGTTGCGTACGGGCAGCCCGATGGACACCAGGGTGTCGTGGGGGGACATGGCGTTCCTTTCGGCAACGGGCCTTTCACACCAGCCGGGCGAGCCGGGCGGACAACTCCCTGAGTTGCGCCCTGGGGACGACGATCAGGACATAGACGAGCATTCCCGCCCCGCCGGCGACGATCAGCTCCAGCAGGAGGATGCCCTGGGTCACCTGACGCACCAGGAGGATGACCACGGCGGCGACCACGGCTCCGGCCAGGGGACGGACCAGCCCGGGCAGCGCCGGGCGCAGGTTCACCCCGGACCGGCGCAGCGCCCAGGCCGCCAGCGGCAGCGCGACGAACAGGCCGACGACGGCGTGCGCGATCGCGGCGCCGCGGATGCCGTCCAGCTCGACGCCGGCCAACAGCGCGGCGACCAGGGCCGCGGCCCAGCCGGCGTTCAGCCACACCGTGGCCCGGGTGGCGCCGACCGAGGTGAGGATGTCGAAGGCGAGGCTCGTGAGCATGCGCACGACCATCAGGACCGCGAGGAAGCGCAGCACGCCCGCCGACATGTTCCACTCGGCGCCGTACAAGGTGATGATGATCGCGTGGGCGAGCGTGGCCATGACCACCGCCACGGGCAGCACGAACGCGACCAGCAGCGGCACCGAGCGGCGCACGCCCTCCGTGAGCGACTCCTGATCGCCCTCGGCGAGACGGGAGAACCCGGCGATGGAGACGTAGCGTATGGCCGTGCCGATCAGGCCGGGCACCCAGCTCGACACGTTGAACGCGAGCAGGTAGAAGCCGAGGGCCGTCATGCCCAGGTGGTCGCCGACGATGATGTAGTCGGCGTTCATCAGCACCGACTCCAGGCCCAGGCTGGCCGCGAGCGGCAGGCCGAACCGCAGGAGCCGTACCGCGATCTGCCGGTCGACGGCGATGCGGAAGGGCACCCTGGCGTAGGCGAGCACCAGCACCCCGGTCACCACGGAGGCCCCGAACTGGCCGGCCGCGAAGCTGTAGGCGCCGGCCCCGGCGGCGGCGAGCGCGATGGCGATCGCCGCGTTCGCCACCACCCCCGCCAGGTTCGCCTTGGTCAGCTTGTCC
>JADGHC010000598.1 GCA_019689655.1 Microbispora sp. | reverse complement strand
AGCGCGGTCACCGAGACGACCTGGGCGGCGAGGGCCGCGTACAGGCCGGCGGCCGCCCGGTTCAGCGCTGACGATGTGGACCGCATCTGTTCTCCCCCCGCGCCGGGTGCGTGATCTGCCTCACTCTTATCCCGTCCGTGATCGCGCTAATCCGCCCTCACTCGGCCTTGGGGAAAGGGCACGTCAACCCTTCGGCGCGCGCCACCGTGTGGGCGGGCCGAGACCGCCGGGGACCCCGGCCGGCGCCGTGGCGCGGTCCCGTACGGAGGAGATCTGGCCGGGCGCCGGCCGCCTCGGCGGAGCGGTGGATCACCCGGCGCGGAGGGCGGCCGGTGATCGCGCGATCTCCGTGTCCGGTCCCATGTGGATCACCCGGCGCCGGGGCGGACTGCCCGGCGCGGAGGCACCGGCGCCGCCTGCGATCTGTCCGGCCGCCTGCCCGGCTTTCGAGAACGCGATGACCATATTCATCCGGGTGAAAGCGGGATTTCGCTATTTCGGCAAGCATGATCGTCATTACGTGAAGCGATCTCCCGTGTGAATCGGATGTATCATCCTTTGCACATAACAACCATCGAGTTTTGACAAGCGCGGTCCGGGCGTGGCTTGCCGTCCTGCGTGAGAACGGAAAGCCGAATCGGCCGCCGCAGTCCCGGCGGGGCCGGAGCCCGGGATCCCACCGGAGAAGGGGATGGTGATGAACGGCCGGAACACTCCGCTGAGAATGCCCTATCGGTTCCTGTTGATCGCGGCGGCGGTCGTTCCTGTCGTCCTCTCCACTGCGGTGGGGTCAGTGCTGGTGAATGAGGCGCAGGCTCTTCCGGACAACGTCGCGGAGTGGGCGAAACTCCTCCTCGGGGCGGCTCTGCTGGTGTTCGCGGCCTTTGCCCTGACCGTCCTCGGATGGCTGGCGAGGGTGCTCCTGATACGGCCGGAGAATGACGACGATCTTCACTTCCTCGAATCGCTGAGCCGGCTGGGAAGAGCCTTCAAGACGCCGAGGGGAGCGATCGCCACCCTGGCCGCGCTCGCGCTCATCCTTCCGATCGCGTGGCTGCTCCCCAACGACGGGCTGGAGCCCGGGACGCTGTACATCATGAGCGCCAAGGACGAAAGCGGGTCCGCCAACGCCCGGGACATCCTCGTGCAGCAGTGGAATCAAGCCCACCCGAGCAACCCGGTGAAGTTCATCGGCGGCTCGGACACCGAGCCCGAAAAGCAGCACGCGCGCATGGTGAGGGACGCGAAAGAGGTCCATCAGGCGGACGTGTACGTCCTCGACGTCGTCTACATGCCGGAGTTCATCAGCAACGGCTACATACGGCCGATCGACGACTCCATACGGTCGTTGAAGGGGCAGGACGCCGACTTCCTCCCCAACGTCCTGGACACGTGTAAGGACCAGCTCGGGGACGGCGACGCCTTATGGGCGCTGCCCTGGAACACCGATGCGGGGTTGCTCTATCGGAAGCCGGGCGGACATGCCCCGGCGAGCTGGGCCGAGTATTTTCCCGGCTCCGCCAACACGGCTCATCTGGTCGACTCCGAGAGCCTGATGGTCACCGCGCTCGAGGCGATCTGGGCGCACGACGGCGACGTGGTGAACAACGACGGACGGCTCGTGCTGACGCCCGACGACAGCGCCGTCGACTTCGACGAAAACGCCCGCGACGCGCTGAGGGACCTGGCGGACGCCTATCGGGGAAAAACGCCGGAGAAATCGGTCGACGCCGAAACGGCGGCCCTCCGGGAATTCACCGGCGGCAAAGCCGGCACCATGCGTAACTGGCCGGTGATGTACGACAAGCTGGCCAAATCCCCGAATAACCGCACCTCGGTCGAGGTGACGCGACTTCCGCATCCCAGCGTGCTCGGCGGGCAGAATCTGGCGATTTCGAACTGGACCGACAAGCCGAGGGCGGCCCAGGCGCTGATCGAGTTTCTCACGAGCCCGTCCAGCGAACTGATCCTGTTCGAAGTCGGGGGATTCGCCCCGACCCGCGACTACGCGTACCGGTACGCCACCCGCCCGTACCGGGAGGAACTCAAGGAGGCCGTGCTGGAAGCGCGCCCGCGCCCGGTCACCCCGTACTACACCGAATTCAGCGCGAAGTTCCGCGAAGGGATCTTGTACGCCATCGGCAACAAGGGCCGTTATCCGGACGATTTCCCGCGGCAGCTGGCCGAAATCGCCGCGGGCCGCTCGCGCGACAACTGAGCACCGGCCCCGCTCGGGGCCCGCGACCGTCCGGTGAACGACCCGGGATGGCCGGCGCTCAGCCGCTCGCGGGCGCGGAGGTGAGCGCACGGATCACGTCGGCGGCGGGGCCGGGCGGAAGGGCCCCGTGCACCAATTCGACCCGGTGGACGATCCGTGGCGCCAGCAGCGGGACCCGCACCCCGCACACGGCGGCGGACGCGGGCAGCAGGGTCAGGCCGTGCCCGGCCGCGGCCAGGCGTGCCGCGA
This sequence comes from Microbispora sp., assembly GCA_019689655.1. Classification (GTDB taxonomy): domain Bacteria; phylum Actinomycetota; class Actinomycetes; order Streptosporangiales; family Streptosporangiaceae; genus Microbispora. Next base: position 1,230 of record JADGHC010000598.1, on the reverse strand, counting down.
CGGCCGGCGTGGCCCTCGTAACGGATGCCGGTCCGCAGCCCGTCGAGCCGAGCCACCGCGCGCAGACGATCGAGCGGCATCAGCTCCGGAGCGTCCACCCACCGGGCGTCGGCCAGGTCGTCCAGTCGCAGACCCGCCCTGCCCGCCAGCGGATGCCCCTCCGGAAGCACGACGACCAGCTCCTCCTCCCGTACGCCGACGATGGTGAGCGGCCCCGCGTCGGGGAGCGCCAGCGGATCGGAGTGCGCGGCCGGGCCGTCGGCCAGCGCGAGGTCGGCCTCACCCGAGGCCACCAGCATCACGGCCTGCGCCGCCCCGGCGATGCGCAGCGTCGTCACCCCGGCCAGCGCCGCCGCCGTACCCGCCGTGAGGGCGAGCGGACCGGCGGCGACGGTGAGAGGCCGCGGCTGCCCGGACAGCCGCGCCACGTCCGCCCGCGCGGCCCGCAGCCGCAGCAGCAGCGGCCCGGCATGCTCCAGCAGGCGCTCGCCCGCCGGGGTCGGCCGTACGGGACGACGGGTGAGCAGCGGCACTCCCAGGTCGGCCTCCAGCGCCGCGATCTGCTGGGACACCGCGGGCTGGGTGTAGCCGAGCCGGTCGGCCGCCGCCGAGAACGACCCCGCGGCGACCACCGTCATGAACGTGCGCAGCAGATGAGGATCACCAGGCCGGCGGGTGACCGCGTCGCCGCCGTACGCCTCGGCGGTTCACACCGACTCGTATCCCGGCCGCTCGGCGGCCGGCGCCGTCCCGGTCGCGTCGCCGTGCTCCGCGGATTGGGACACGTTCTATTCGGGAGGGCCGTAGTCGGGATAGGCGCGGGCCAGGTGCTCGGCGACGGCGGCCGCCGCGGCCGCGGTGTCGCCGTCCTCGATCGCCCGGTGGATGCGCCGGTGGTCGTCCTGCAGGCCGCCGGTGTCGCCGAGCCGTACGACGGCGTCCACGGCGTAGCGGCGCAGGACGTCGCGCAGCGCCCGCATGACCGCCACGATCAGCCGGTTGTCCGCCGCCTCCGCGAGGGCCAGGTGGAACGCGATGTCGTGTTCGACGAACTCGGCGGGGTCGTGGGCGGCGTCCATGGCCGCGATCGCCTCCGCCATCCGCGCCGTCGCCGCGCGTGCACCCGCTCCGTCCGCTCCCGCCTCGGCCTCCGCATCGCCCGTCCCCGCGTCCACGGTGTCTGGGCGGTCGGTGGCTTCCGCCGGTGCGGGGGCGGGGGCGGGTGTCGCG
>JADGHC010000597.1 GCA_019689655.1 Microbispora sp. | reverse complement strand
GGGTTCGCTACGGGTCTGGGACTTTTGATCGTGGAAGGTAGGTGACGGATCGTGGCTGGTCGTGGGCCTGCGCCGAAGCCTGCCGACCGTCGGGCTCGGACGAATAAGGATCCGATCCCGCAGACGGTGTTGCGGTTTGAGCGTGCGGAGCAGCCGCCGCTGCCGGATGACATCGACTGGCATCCGCGTACGCGCGCGTGGTGGGCGATGTGGGGGCGGTCGCCGCAGTCGGACACGTTCACGGAGCCCGATTGGTCGTTCCTGCTGGACACGGCGCTGATGCATCACGCGATGTGGTCGAAGGGGCAGTGGACGCTGGCGGCCGAGGTGCGGTTGCGGGTGGCGAAGTTCGGCGCCACGCCGGAGGACCGTGCCCGGTTGCGGATGGTGTTCGCGGACGCGGATGAGAAGGATGAGAAGCGTCTTGCGAAGCAGCAGCAGGGGCAGTCGGCGCGTGAGCGGTATGGGAATCTGCGGGTGCTGCCGACAGGTAAGACCGCTGCGGGAGGCGAGTAGTGCCGTGGCGGGGGCCTGAGTATCCGGGTGAGGTGCCGACGCTGGGCTGGTACGCGCTGGACTGGTTCCGGGAGATGCTGGTCGTCCCGGATGGCCCGGCGGCGGGACAGCCGTTCGAGCTGACGCCTGAGCAGGCGCGGTTCGTGCTGGCGTTCTACGCGGTTGACCCGCGGTTTGAGGGGCCGGCGGTGCGGGGGAGGGCGTTGAACAACGGCCGCCGGATCCGCCGCGCGGTGTTGTGCCGGCCGAAGGGCTGGGGCAAGTCGCCCCTGCTGGCGGCGATGTGCCTGTTCGAGGTGCTCGGCGATGTGGTGTTGGACGGGTGGGACGCCGACGGTGAGCCGGTCGGGCGGCCGTGGTCGAGTCTGGGCTTCAAGGCGAAGGCGCAGATCGTTGCCGTGTCTGAGGACCAGACGGCGAACACCTGGGATCCGCTGTTGGAGATGGCGCGAGAGGGGCCGGTAGCCGACGAGTACGACATCGAGCCGATGGAGACGTTCGTGAACGTCCCGCGGGGTCGGATCGAGTACACGACGTCGGCGGCCGTGTCGCGTGAGGGTTTCCGGCCGGTGTTCTGCGCGATGGACCAGACCGAGGCGTGGGTGAAGGCGAACGGCGGGCACGCGTTGGCGGCGACGATTCGGCGGAACTTGGCGAAGGTCGGCGGCTCGTCGGTGGAGACCCCGAACGCGTGGGTGCCGGGCCTGGACTCGGTGGCCGAGAAGTCGTATCAGGCGTGGTTGCAGCAGCAGGAAGGCCGTTTGAAGGGTGAGGACGGCATCCTGTTGGATCACCGTGAGGCGCCGTCGGACACCAATCCGGCGGACCGCGAGTCGCTCATGGCGGGGCTTGCGGTGGCGTACGGTGACAGCGCCGACGTCAACGGCGGTCACGTGAACCTGGCCCGGATCTTGGAGGACTACTGGGATCCGGCGACTGATCCGGGTGAGGCGCGCCGGTTCTTCCTGAACCAGATTGCGGCGGCCGAGGATGCGTGGTTGGCGCCGCAGGAGTGGTCGGCGATCGCTGACCCGTCGCACGTGGTGCCGGACGACACCGAGATCGTGTTGTTCTTCGACGGGTCGAAGAGCAACGACGCGACGGCGTTGATCGGTTGCGAGGTCGGCACGGGCCACGTGTTCGAGATCGGGGTATGGGAGCCGGACCCGTCCGACCAGAGCAGTCAGGTGCCGGTGCATGAGGTGGACGCGGCGGTGGCGCGGGCGTTCGACCGGTGGCGGCCGTTGGCGTTCTTCGCCGACGTCCGTGAATGGGAGTCGTTCGTGCACACCACGTGGCCCGAGGCGTACGGGGATCGGTTGGTGTTGCACGCGAATCCGTCGGGGCGGAACGCCGGGCCGATCGCGTGGGACATGCGCGCACGGACGCGAGAGTTCACGCTCGCGGCTGAGGCGTGCCACAACGAGATCATCGAGCGGCAGTTCACTCATGACGGGGCGTCGGCGACGGCGCGGCACGTGGCGAACGCAAGGCGGCGGCCGAACCGTTACGGCATCTCGATTGGCAAGGAGGCGCCGCGGTCGCCGTTGAAGATCGATGCGGCGGTGTGCGTGATCGGCGCGCGGATGGTGCGGCGCCTGCTGCTGGCGTCTGAGGCGTACAAAAAGCGGGCGACTCGGCCGCGTGCTGGCCGGCTGTACGGGTTCTAGGGGGTGATGTGCGGTGGCGGCTATTGCGGATGCGCAGGCCCCCGAGATCGCGCGGAAGCTGCTGGCGCTGCGTGCGGCTGAGCAGGAGCGGCTCAGACGGATCGCGGATTACATGGCTGGTCGGCATGACAGCGTGTATGTGCCGCGGGGTGCGCGGCAGGAGTACCGGTGGATGATCCGCCGCGCGAGGGTGAACGTTTTGCCGCTGGTGGTGACGGTCACCGCGCAGAACCTTTATGTGGAGGGGTACCGGCCGGAGCGCGCGTCGGAGAATGCGAAGGCGTGGGAGTACTGGCAGGCCAACCGGCTGGACGGCCGCCAGCATGGGTTGCATCGCGCCGTGCTCAAGTACGGGGTGGCCTACTGCGTGGTGTTGCCGGGTGAGTTCGGGGATCGTCACGCCGCGACGTCGGCGCCGGTGATCACTCCGAAGTCGCCGCGCCGGATGACCGCGTACTACGCCGACCCGGTCGAGGATGAATGGCCGTTGTACGCGGTTGAGGTGCGTACCGAGAACCAGAAGGACGGCAAGACACGGCGGGTTGTGCGGCTGTATGACGAGGAGCGTCGGTTCACGCTGGTCGGCGGGGTAGACGGCGGGAACCTGGAGTTGGACGACATCGAGGAGCACGGTCTTGGTGTGTGCCCGGTCGTCCGGTACCTGAGCGGTGACGACCTGGACGGCGACGACTGCGTCCGTGGCGAGGTTGAGCCGCTGATTGACAATCAGGACCAGCTCAATGCCACCGTTTTCGGCCGGATGATGGCCGAACAATACGCCGTGTTCCGGCAGCGTTGGGCGGCCGGTCTGGTTGTCGAGGATGACGAGGGCCGCGCGCAGGAGCCATTTCAAGCTGCTGTCGATAAGTTGTGGGTGACCGATAACCCGGACGCGAAGTTCGGCGAGTTCGGCGCGACGGATTTGACGGCGTATTTGCGGTCGGCTGAGGAGACGATCAGGCATATCGCGACGATCAGCCAGACTCCGCCGCATCACCTGCTCGGGCAGATGGCCAACCTGAGTGCGGAAGCGCTCAACGCCGCCCGGGACGGGCTGAATTCGAAGGTCGCCGAATACAAGAGCCTCTTGGGTGAGGCGCACGAGCAGACGTTGCGTCTCGCGGCGCTGGCGGCCGGCGACGAGGACGGTTGGCGGGACACGTCCGCTCAGATCGTCTGGCGTGACACCGAGTCCCGGTCGCTGGCGCAGACGGTGGACGCGCTAGGCAAGCTAGCCCAGATGCTGCAGGTACCGCCCGAAGTGCTATGGGAGCGGATCCCGGGTGTGACGCAGCAGGACGTGGAGCGGTGGCGTGCGGCCGCGCAGGAGGCGGATCCGATGCGACAGCTCACCGCCGTCGTCGATGGCCGCCGGTCGGCTGTGCGGGACGCTGAGGCGGCCGCCGAGCTGGCCGCGTCCGCCGAGCCGGTCGAGGGGTAGCGGGTGGACGCGCGGCAGGCGGCGCAGGTGGCCGCGATCGCCGCTGCGTACGCCGCGCAGCAGCGGCTGTTGGCGG
>JADGHC010000047.1 GCA_019689655.1 Microbispora sp. | reverse complement strand
GTGCTGTGGCGGCGGCTGCTGCGGCGGCTGACCGGCGTCCGATCCGTCTGGGCCCGCGGGCGTGCGGCACGCCCGCGGGCTCCGCATACCACGCGACGGCCGGCGCGACGAGCCCGGCGTGACGCGCCGGCGGCCGGGGCCGCGTCGCGTACGTCCGCCCGGCACGGCGCGCGGGCTCCCACGGCCGGGTGGACGAGGGCGGCGATCAGGCGGCCGACGGCCGCTTGGCCCGCGAGCGCCGCTGGAACGGCAGGTAGCGCTGCGGCAGGTGGGGGCGGGCCGGTAGGTCGGTCGGCTCCACCGCCAGGATGCGGTCGAACCGGAACGCCCTGATCGACCGGCGCATGCGGCACCAGCCGACCAGATACCAGAACTCGCCGTGGACCAGGCAGGTCACCGGCTCGACGTCGCGGACCGTCATCCGGCCCGCGGCGTCGTGATATTGGATGCGGATCACCAGGCGCGCGGTGATCGCGTTGGCCACCACCCGCGCTCTGCGGGCGACGTCGGTGGGCAGCGGGGTCGTCAGGGTGGTCAGGGTCGTGGCGATGACGTCGTCGTCCAGATCGAGGTGCTCGAAGGCATGGCGCAGACCGCGCCGGGCGGTGACCGACTGCGGGCCGGCACCGAGGTGAGCGAGCGACAGGGCGAGGGCGGCGATTTCCTCGGCGGTCAGCGAGTGCCGAATGACGTTGGCCATGCCTCGACAATAACGACGAGGACTGACATTTTTTCGAACGCCGACTCGATTCGACGGAGAGGAAAGGCTGACTTTCCCGGCATACTCTCCTATCGTTCGCGAAGTGCCACGCATCTCACCCGGCGGGCGAAGCCGTCGCCGGGCGTGTGATGGTTCCGCACCACGGCCGATGCCGTGTTTCCGGCTCCCGGCAAAACCCACTCATATATCGGCGGGCCCAAAAACCGAAATCAGGCGGTGCTTTCGTTCAACCGCGGCGTGATACGAAAGCCGAAGGGTCAAAACCACGGCCCGCAGATCGGTCTCATAAACGCGTGAGGCCGCCTCCGTCGTCCACGGAGGCGGCCTCCACGCACACGCCTCAGCGGGAGAGCTGGGACAGGTCGCGGGACGCGCCGGTCGAGGCCGACGTGGTCAGCGCGGCGTACGCCTGCAGGGCGGCCGACACCGGGCGGTTCCGGTTGCGCGGCCGGTAGCCGCCGAGCTCGGCCAGCAGCCGCTCGCGCCGGGCGGCCAGCACGTCCTCGGGCACCTTGAGCTCGATGGAGCGGGCCGGGATGTCGATCTCGATGATGTCGCCGTCCTCGATGAGGGCCATCGCGCCGCCCTCGGCGGCCTCGGGGGAGGCGTGACCGATGGACAGCCCCGACGTGCCGCCGGAGAAGCGGCCGTCGGTGATCAGCGCGCACGCCTTGCCCAGGCCCTTGCCCTTGAGGAAGCTCGTCGGATAGAGCATCTCCTGCATGCCCGGGCCGCCCTTGGGGCCCTCGTACCGGATGACGACCACGTCACCGGGCTTGATCCTGCCGCCGAGGATGCCCTCGCAGGCCTCCTCCTGCGACTCGAACACGACCGCCGGGCCCGAGAACCGCCAGATCGACTCGTCCACGCCGGCCGTCTTGACCACGCAGCCGTCCTGGGCGATGTTCCCGTACAGCACGGCGAGGCCGCCGTCCTTGGTGTAGGCGTGGTCGATGTCGCGGATGCAGCCCTCGGCGCGGTCGAGGTCGAGCGACTCCCAGCGGGCGTCCTGCGAGTACGCCTGCACCGTGCGCACGTTGCCGGGGGCGGCGTGCCACAGCTCCAGCGCCTCGTCGGTGACCTCGGGGGACTTCGGGTCCCACTTGGCGAGGTACTCCGCGACGGAGGCGGAGTGGACGGTCGGCAGGTCGCGGTGGAGCAGGCCGGCCCGGTCCAGCTCGCCCAGGATGCCGGGGATGCCGCCCGCCCGGTGCACGTCCTCGACGTGGTACTTCGCCGTCGCGGGGGCGACCTTGCACAGGCACGGCACCCGCAGCGACAGCTCGTTGATCTCCTTGAGCCCGAAGTCGACGCCCGCCTCGCGCGCGGCGGCCAGGATGTGCAGGATCGTGTTGGTCGATCCGCCCATGGCGACGTCGAGCGCCATCGCGTTCTCGAACGCCTCGCGGGTGGCGATGCTCCTCGGCAGGACCGACTCGTCGTCGCCTTCGTAGTAGCGCCGGGCGAGCTCGACGATCCGCCGTCCCGCGTTCTCGAACAGGGTCTTGCGGGCCTTGTGGGTGGCCAGCGTGGTGCCGTTGCCGGGCAGGGCCAGGCCGATCGCCTCGGTGAGGCAGTTCATGGAGTTGGCGGTGAACATGCCGCTGCAGGACCCGCAGGTCGGGCAGGCGTTCTCCTCCATCGCCAGGAGGTCGGCGTCCGACACGTTGCTGTCGGCGGAGGCGATCATCGGGTCGATCAGGTCGAGCTTGCGGCCGGGGATCTTGCCGGCCTCCATCGGGCCACCGGAAACGAAGATCGTCGGGATGTTGAGCCGGAAGGCGGCGAGCAGCATCCCCGGCGTGATCTTGTCGCAGTTCGAGACGCAGACCAGCGCGTCGGCGCAGTGGGCGTTGACCATGTACTCGACCGCGTCGGCGATCAGCTCCCGGGACGGCAGCGAGTAGAGCATGCCGCCGTGGCCCATCGCGATCCCGTCGTCCACGGCGATCGTGTTGAACTCGCGCGGGACCGCCCCCGCCTCGCGCACCGCGTCGGCCACCACCGCGGCGACCTCGCGCAGATGCACGTGGCCGGGCACGAACTGGGTGAAGCTGTTGGCTATCGCCACGATCGGTTTGCCGAGGTCGCTGCCCGCTACGCCCGTCGCCCGAAGCAGCGCACGGGCGCCGGCCATGTTCCTGCCGTGAGTGACAGTGCGGGACCTGAGAGCGGGCATCGATGGACTCCCATCCGGAGACTTACGAGTCCTCAAATGGTACGACCAGTGCCCGGCTGCCGAGACCCGATGTCCACGCCTCGGGACGGCGTGCCGACCTACTCGGGGTACCGCGCGGGCAGCACGCGCTCGGCGGCCCGGTAGATCGCCTCGATCTCGGCGGTGGTGAGCGACCTCTCCCGCTTGGTGATCCACTTGCGGACCATCCCGCCGGAGAAGACGTCCACGTCCCTGATGTTGAGGATGCGCCACGGGATGGGCGGCCCGTAGATGGCCAGGGACGGCACCACGGTGATCTCCCGGCCGAGTGCCTTGCTGATCAGGTCGCTGGCCTGCGCCGCCTCCCACCGGGCCTCGTCGAGCCGCGGCTTCTGATTGAACGGACCGTGGAAGAGCTTGCGGTGCGACTGGACCCGTACGGGCAGCCGCTTGTCCCACTTCTCCGAGTCCACGGCGTATACGCCGGTGGGCCCGACGACCAGGTGGTCGATCTGCGCCTCGCTGCCGGGGATCGCCCTGGCGTGCAGCGTCTTGTATCCGGCCCGCTCCAGCTTCTTGAGCTGCGCTTCGGTCTGGCGCTCGGCGGCGGAGGCACGCCGCCAGGCGGGGATGGAGGAGACCGTTTTCGCCCGATAGACGGCGTCGGCGACGCACGCGAGGATGGCCGCGGTGAGCCCGATCCGCCAGCTCCCGAACAGCACGCCGAACACCACGGCGGCCGCGACCGCGATCAGGGCACGACGACGGAGATGGCGATATCGCGTGTCCTGCCACAGGCTGCTCAGCGACGTGCGCTGGACCGGAGCGTACGTGGGAGGCGCCGGCGCCTCGGGTGGCGCCGAGGGGCGTTCCGCCTCCTGCTCCGGCGATTGGTCACCCACCCAAATAGGTGACGTATCGTGACCGTCTTCTGGCGCTAGACCGGTATCCACATCACTCACGGTAGTTGAGTCGTCAGCGGCTTGCCTAGTGTTGGATGGTTCATACTTTTGTGGCTTGCTTGAGCTGATTCGTTGCCCGGAAGCACGGGTATCTTCTCTAGATATCTCCGGCCGGGCGGCCTACCGTTCGGTAGCGTGGCGCACATTCACGATCTTACCGCCCTCGAGCAGGCGGCAGCCGTACGCAGGGGTGAACTTTCCCCCGTCGAAATCACCGAGCATTACCTGGAACGCATCGAACGGCTCGACTCCGGCCTGGGGGCGTTCGTCACGGTGACCGCCGAGCGGGCTCTCGACCAGGCCCGCGAGCAGGAGCGCCGGCTCGCCTCGGGCGACACGGAGGACCTGCCCCCGCTGCTGGGGGTGCCCGTACCGATCAAGGATCTCAACCTCGTCAAGGACGTCCCGATCTACTTCGGCTCGGCCACGTACGAGGGGTTCGTCGCGCCGGTGGACGACACCGTGGTCGAGCGGCTGCGGGACGCCGGCACGATCATGCTGGGCAAGACCACCACCCCGGAGTTCGGCCTGCCCTGCTACACCGAGACCTATCTGCACGAGCCCGCCCGCACGCCGTGGGACACCACGCGGTCCGCCGGCGGGTCGAGCGGGGGAGCGGCGGCGGCGGTCGCGGCCGGTCTCGCGCCCGTCGCGCAGGGCAGTGACGGCGCGGGCTCGATCCGCATCCCCTCCTCCGTCTGCGGCCTGTACGGCATCAAGCCCAGCCGCGGCCGGATCTCCTTCGCCCCGATAGTCCCGGATCTGGCGGGTCTGTCGACCAACGGGCCGATCGCACGGAACGTGGCGGACGCGGCGGCGCTGCTCGACGTGATGGCCCACAACAACCCCGGTGACCTGTACTGGGCTCCGCCGCCCGCGCTCGGGTCGTTCTCGGCCTACGTCGGGCGGGACCCGGGCCGCCTGCGGATCGCCAGGTTCGCCACGCCCGCAGTGCCCGGCGTCGAGGTCCACCCCGAGGTGCTCGCGGCGTACGAGAACGCCTCGGCGCTGCTGGAGTCGCTCGGTCACGAGGTGACGGAGATCGACCCGCCGTTCGGGCCGGACATGGTGCCCGAGTTCGTCAAGCTGTGGTTCGCCTTCTCCTGCATGCATCCCGTGTCGGAGGAGCACGAGCCGAAGCTGCGCCCGCTCACCGCGTGGCTGCGCGAGCGGGGCCGCGCCGTGTCGGCCCCCGAGTTCCTGCAGGCGCAGGCGACGCTGCAGCTCGCCACCCGGTTCGCGCTGCTCGTGACCGACGCCTACGACGCGGTGCTGTCACCGACCGTCACGCGGCCGCCGGTGCCGGTGGGGTGGTTCGAGGACGTCGACTCGCCCGAGGAGACGTTCGAGCGCATGAAGCAGTTCGCGCCGTTCCCGGCCCTCTACAACGTGAGCGGCCAGCCCGCGGTGAACCTCCCGCTCCACTGGACGCCCGAGGGCTTGCCGGTCGGCGTCATGCTGGCGGGCAAGTTCGGCGACGAGGGGACCCTCATCTCGCTGTCGTCCCAGGTGGAGGCGGCGATCGGCGGGTTCTGGGGGGACCGCAGGCCACCGATGTGGTGACGATCACCCGGTGAGCAGGTCCACGACGTGGGCGGCGACGTCGGCGAGCAGCGTGGCCGGCCGCACCGGCGCCGTCGCCACGGCGGAGAACAGGGCGGGCAGGCCCGGCAGCGGGAAGTCGTCGTCCACGGTGACCCCGGCGGCCGCCTCGTGCTTGGCCAGCGCGGCGCGGCTGCGCTCCCACGCCTCGAGCACCTCCTCCGGCGACGGCACGCCGAAGCCGTGGCCCACCGGGGCCGCGTGGCGCAGCCGTACGAGCGGGGTCTCGGCGAACGCCAGCGCGATCCGGCAGCGGGCGGACAGGTCGTCGAGGTCCGGCACCCAGGCGAGGGCCGGGCAGGGGGTGCGGCACCGGCCGGCGCAGGTGGCGAGCGCCCCCGCGACCTGGCTGTGCTGCCGGTCGAAGTAGGCCCGCCAGCCCGGCGGCGGCTCCACGGCCACCCGCAGGGTGCGTTCGGCCGCCGACCGCTCCGCCCGCGTGTGGTCGCAATTCCTGTCGGGCATGGTCCCGAACCGGCTGCCGGGGGCGCGCAGCCCCTCCGGCCAGCGGGCCGGGTCGCCCGCGTGGCCCAGCACGGGCTCGAAGGCCAGCAGCGGGAGATACTCGCTGGAGATGTGCACGGCCGCGATCATCGAGCTGAGCTCCCGCCGCCGCCAGCGGGCCTCGATGACTTCCAAGAGCAGCGCGTACGCCGGCCGCAGCGAGTCGAGCGCGCCGCGCGGCTGCTCCCTCGGCGTCTGCGGCATGTGACAGGCGCGGGCCCGCCTGCGCAGGTCGGCGGGGACCGTCTGGGCGTCGAGCTCGGTGTGGAAGTCCTCGGCGTCGAGGGTGAGAAGCCGCTGGCCGAACTCGCAGACCGACGCCACGCGGGCCGCCCGGCCGTCGTCACTGCCGAGCACGGCCGGGGCGAGCGCGCCGACGTCGCCGAACGAGTACCTCCGGGCCAGGGCGATCAACAGGTCTCGGGCTGAGTGCACCCGACGACCCTACTGACTCATGCGGGCGGCGCCGTACGGGCCGGGCGGTCCGGCAGGATGCGTACCTCGCCGAGGTTCTCCGGCGCGTCCACCGGGTGCCCGTCCGTGTCGTCGTACGAGGCCCGCGGCCGGGAGCCCTCGATCACCTCGACGCTCCCGATCCAGCCGAGGCGGCGGCCGGCCACGACCCGCACCAGGTCGCCCTCCCGCGGCGGGCGCCACATCCGCTCGCTCAGGCACATGGCCCTGACCTCGCGCGACCGTCCCTCGTCGATCGCGCACCAGTACGTCCACTTGTCGTCGCCTCCGGCGGAGTCCCGGAAGCGGCGCAGCCGGACGATCCGTCCCTCCACGGTGGCCGGGGAGCCGAGGTCGGACACGGCGTACGCGACCGGCACGGCGGCGACCGCCGCGCCCGCGACGAGGGCGGCGGGCACCAGGAGCGCGTCGGGCCACAAGCCGAAGGCGGTCGCCGCCAGCAGGGCGATCCACGTGAAGCACCCGGCGAGCCGCGGCCCCGGCCGCCGTGCCGCGCTCCCCGTTCAGCCTGCCCATCAGGGCCATGAGCAGCGCGAAGGACACGATCGCCGCGCCGGGCCCGCCGTCGTGGCCGGCGCGGGAAGAGTCGCCGGCGGAGACGGCGATCCCGATCGCGACGGCCGGGACGGCCGCCGCCACCGCCAGCAGCAGCGCGTGCGCCCTGCTCCAGCGTGCCCGGGACAGGCCCTGCTCCCGCGCCTCCGCGATCACCTTCCTGCGGCAGCTCCGCCACCACCGGCCGAGGTCGCGCGAGCCCTCGGCCAGCGCCCCGGTGGCCACCACGCCGTCGACGGCCAGCGACCGCACGTGGTCGTAGACGAGCCGCTCGTAGGGCCGCAGGCCGCCGGGCTCTCCGCGCAGCCGTACGAGTGACAACTCCGGCCCGATCTCCTCGATGGCCACGACGCCCCGTGCGGCCAGGTCGAGCAGGGTGGCCGAGACCGCCTCGTCGCGCAGCCGCCAGCCGCCGGTGATCAGATCGACGACCGCGGGAGACTGCCCGGCCAGTTCCCCGGTGGCGGGGCCCGGTTCGACGTCCGGGTTCCTCGTCGCCACGGCCAGCGCGAGCAGGAGCAGCAGCCATAGGCGGACTTCCCTCATGAGGCCGCATGTGAACGAGCCGCCGATGAGAGAGTCCGTGGCACGGCCGCTTGTGAACAGGCCGCCGGTGACGGGCCGGCACTCCCATGGCACCGCCGGGGGCTTGCACGCCGCTTGACCCGCGCTTGCCTACGTGATCTCGCGCCGCCTTTCCACGCCCGCTCGCGCGCGGAGGGTGACGGGACATGACGCCCGGTCAGACACCCCCTCGGGCGATCCGGCGGGGGCCGGACGCGCCCGAGGGCCCCGGCGGTCCTCCGCCGGGGCCCTCGCGACGCCTGCGGGATCAGGCGGCGGCGTCCCGCGCGCGGGCGCGCAGCGCCCGGCCGATGCCGTCCGCGCCCTCCAGCAGCAGGCGGCGCAGCGCGTGCGGCGGCTGCTCGCTGTCGATGTAGCCCTGGGTACGGGTGACCGTCTCCGGACGGATCAGCAGGGCCGGGTAGCAGCCGACGGCGAAGTTCTGCGCCATGTCGGAGGTCCACTCGCTCCAGATGCGCCCGACCTCCTCGAAGTACCGGTCCGCGTACGGCTCGAGCAGCTCGGGGTGGTGCGGGTCCATGAAACCGAGGATCGTGGCGCGCAGCAGCGCCCCGCTCAGCTTCCCTCCGATGATCGTCGCCCATGCCTCGGCCTTGGCCTCCGGCGTCGGGATCGAGGCGCGGCTGGTCGCGGCCGAGCGCTCGCCGGTCGCGGTGGCGTCCCTGGCCAGCTCCGCGTCGATGTCCGCGGCGCCCAGCACGCCGCCGGACACGAGCGCCTGGATGAGCGTCCAGCGCAGGTCGGCGTCGACGGTCAGACCCTCGGGCACGTCGGTGCCGTCGAGGATGCCCTTGAGGAACGCCAGGTCCTCGGGCGAGGTGGCGGTCGCGGCGAGGGCGTTGACGTAGGCGAGCTGGTGGTCCGAGCCCGGCTCCGCGGCAGCAACGAGGCGGCGCAGCGCGCTTGCCAGCTCGTTCAGGCCGGTGGCCCGCCACGCCGGGTCGGCGTACTGCTGCACGGCCTGGCGGGCCTGGCGCAGCACGGTCTGCAGGACGGTCATGTCGCGGACCGAGTCGATGCCGGAGACGACCAGCTTGACGTAGTCGCGGGTGGCCATCTCGGCGTCCCGCGTCATGTCCCAGGCGGCCGACCAGCACAGCGCGCGGGGCAGCGACTCGGCGAACGCGCTGATCCCGCCGTTCACGAGGGTCTGCAGCGACCGCTCGTCGAGCCGGATCTTGGCGTAGGTGAGGTCGTCGTCGTTCACCAGCACCAGGTCGGGCTGGACCTCGCCGACCAGGTCGGGCACGGCCGTGCGCGCCCCGACGACGTCGAGCTCGACCCGCTTGGTCCTGGTCAGCGCGCCGTCCCGCATCGAGTACAGGCCGATGGCCACCCGGTGCGAGCGCAGCGTCGGGTGCTCCTGCGTGGCCTCCTGCAGCACGTCGAAGCTCAGGAAACGGCCCTCGTCGTCCACCGTGAACGACGGGCGCAGCGTGTTGACGCCCGAGGTCTCCAGCCATTCCTTCGACCAGGACGACAGGTCGCGCCCGGAGGTGCGCTCCAGCGCCGACAGCAGGTCCTGCAGGGTGGTGTTCTTCCAGGCGTGCTCGTTGAAGTAGTCGCGCACCCCGGCGAGGAAGTTGTCGAGCCCCACGTACGCGACGAGCTGCTTGAGCACCGAGGCGCCCTTTGCGTACGTGATGCCGTCGAAGTTGACCTCGACGGCCTGCATGTCCGGGATGTCGGCGGCGATGGGGTGGGTGGAGGGGAGCTGGTCCTGCCGGTACGCCCAGGCCTTCTCGACGTTGGCGAACGTGGTCCACGCGCCCTGACCCCACCGCGTGGCCTCGGCCTGGCAGAGCACGGACATGTAGGTGGCGAACGACTCGTTCAGCCACAGGTCGTCCCACCAGCGCATGGTGACGAGGTCGCCGAACCACATGTGCGCCATCTCGTGGAGGATCGTCTCCGCGCGGCGCTCGATGATCGCGTCGGTGACCCGCGAGCGGAAGACGTAGTCCTCCAGGAACGTCACCGCGCCCGCGTTCTCCATCGCGCCCGCGTTGAACTCCGGCACGAACAGCTGGTCGTACTTGCCGAAGGGGTAACGCAGGCCGAAGACGCGGTGGTAGAAGTCGAAGCCCTGCTTGGTGACCTCGAAGATGTTCTCCGGGTCGAGGTGCTCGGCGAGCGAGCGCCGCACGTAGATCCCGAGCGGGATCCCGTCGTGCTCGTCCCGCACGACCGCGTACGGCCCGGCGATGAGGGCCGTGATGTACGTCGACATGACCGGGGTCGGCGGGAAGTGCCAGCGCTTGGCGGCCTGCAGCGTGCCGTGCCGCCCGCGGTGCTCCTCGAGCTCCTCGACCGAGTCGGGCGCGGAGTTGGACACCACCTCCCAGTCGGCGGGGGCGAGGACGGTCAGCTCGAAGGTCGCCTTGAGGTCCGGCTGGTCGAAGCACGCGTACATCCGGTGCGCGTCGGCCGTCTCGAACTGGCTGTGCAGGTAGACCTTCTGGTCCACGGGGTCGACGAAGCGGTGCAGGCCCTCACCGGTGCGCATGTAGGAGCAGTCGGCGTCCACGCGCAGTTCGTTGTGCTCGGCGAGCCCCGGCAGCGGGATGCGGCCCTTCTCCGCGTCGTAGGTGCTGACGTCCAGCTCCCTGCCGTTGAGTACGACCTTACGCACGTGCGCGCCGTGCAGGTCGATGAAGGTGTCCGCGCCCTCGCGGTTCGAGGTGAAGCGAACCGTCGTGATGCTCTCGAATCGCTCCTCGCCCTCCGTCAGGTCGAGCTCGACCTGGTAGGACTGGACGGAGAGCAGCCGAGCACGCTCCCGAGCCTCGTCCCGTGTCAGATTGCCTGCCACACCCGCTCCTCATACATGATCAAGCCCCCGGATCCCCGCCGCCCCGTCGCGTCGGGGATTGCACGAATCCTGCCACGCCGCACCGACATTGCGGATTCGGCATCGCTCCTACCTGGAATAGGAGATTTCCCGTCCGGGTTGACGACCGAGGGAACGATAGTCCGTACGAGAGGGTGTCACAGTGTCTGACCGAAAGCTTGTCGATTTCTGGTTCGACCCCGCCTGCCCCTGGGCGTGGATCACTTCCCGCTGGATCCACGAGGTGGCGGCGCTGCGCCCGATCGACGTGCGGTGGCACATCATGAGCCTGGCGGTGCTGAACGAGGACAAGGACATCCCCGACGAGTACCGCAAGGGGGTGCAGCAGACGCTCGGCGCCGTGCGCGTCCTGGCCGCCGCCGCGGACAAGTACGGCGAGCAGGTCCTCGGCGGCCTCTACACCGAGCTCGGCAGGCGCTACCACGACGAGGGACGCCCGCGCGACAAGGACACCATCGCCGAGGCGCTGACCGCCGCCGGGCTCGACCCCGCGCTGGTCGCGGCGCACGACACCGACGAGTACGACGAGGCCGTCCGGCGCTCGCACGGCGAGGGCATCGGGCTGGTCGGCCAGGAGGTCGGCACCCCGGTCATCTCGGTCGAGGGCACGGCGTTCTTCGGCCCCGTCGTCTCGCCCATCCCCAGGGGCGAGGCCGCCGCGCGGCTGTGGGACGGAGTCCTGCTCGTCGCCGGCACCGACGGCTTCTTCGAGCTGAAGCGGTCGAGGACCCGCAAGCCGATCTTCACCTGAGGCTTCACGGGCCTGTTCACGCGGTGCCGAATCCGATGGAAAGGTTTCGGCCGGAAGGCTCGCCATCTGACAGCCGAGGCGCAAGGATGAGTGGCATGCGTCACCTCTACGTGAACGGAGCCTGGGTTCCCTCCTCCTCCCGCGAGGCCGTCGACGTCGTCAACCCCGCGACCGAGGAGGTCGTGGACCGGGTGCCCGCGGGATCGCCCGCGGACGTCGAACGGGCCGTCGCCGCCGCCCGTGCCGCCTTCCCGTCGTGGTCGGCCCTTGAGCCGGCCGAACGCGCCGCCTTCCTGGGGGCGGCGGCGGGGCTGCTGAAGGAGCGCGCCCAGGACATCGCGGCGACGATCACCACCGATATGGGTGCGCCCCTCGCGTTCGCGCTGAAGGTGCAGACGCTCATGCCCGCCGAGGTGCTGGCCTCCTACGCCGACCTCGCCAAGCGGTACGACTTCGACCGCGGCCGCGTGGGCAACTCGCTCATCGTGCGGGAGCCCGCCGGCGTGGTCGGCGCGATCACGCCGTGGAACTACCCGCTCCACCAGATCGTGTGCAAGGTGGCCCCGGCGCTGGCGGCCGGCTGCACGGTCGTGCTCAAGCCGAGCGAGGTCGCGCCGCTCGCCGCGTACGCGCTGGCCGAGATCTTCCACGAGATCGGGCTGCCGCCCGGCGTGTTCAACATGGTCAGCGGGTACGGCCCGGTGGTCGGCGAGGCCATCGCCGCCCACCCGGAGGTGGACATGGTCTCGTTCACCGGGTCCACCAGGGCAGGCCGCCGGGTCGCCGCCCTCGCGGCCGAGACGGTCAAGCGGGTGGCCCTGGAGCTGGGCGGCAAGTCGGCCAACATCATCCTCCCCGACGCCGACCTGGAGAAGGCGGTGCGGAGCGGGGTCGCGGGGGCGTACCTCAACGCGGGCCAGACCTGCACGGCGCTGACCCGGATGCTCGTCCACTGGGACCAGTACGACGAGGCCGTACGGCTGGCCGTGGAGGCGGGCGGGGCCTACGTCCCCGGCGATCCGTTCGCCGAGGGCACCCGCCTCGGGCCGCTGGTGTCCGCCGCCCAGCGCGACCGGGTCGTCAGGTACATCAACCGCGGACAGGAGGAAGGCGCCCGCCTCGTGCTCGGCGGGACCGACAACCCCATGGAACGCGGCTACTACGTCGAACCCGCGATCTTCGCGGGGGTCTCGCCCGGCATGTCCATCGAGCAGGAGGAGATCTTCGGCCCGGTGCTGTCGATCATCCCGTTCGGGTCGGAGGACGAGGCGGTCGAGATCGCCAACGGCACGCCGTACGGGCTGTCGGGCGCGGTGTGGGCGGGCACCGAGGACAAGGCGCTCGCGGTCGCGCGCCGGCTGCGCACCGGGCAGGTGGCGGTCAACGGCGGCCGGTTCAACACGATGGCGCCGTTCGGCGGCTACAAGCACTCCGGGATCGGGCGCGAGCTCGGCGAGTTCGGCCTGGAGGAGTTCCTGGAGGTCAAGGCCATCCACCTGTAGGAGGGTCCGGGCCGCCCGCCGGATCGGGGCGCCGCACCTCGCCGGGATGCCCGGGCCCGCGGTCCAGGTCAGGGCGCTGCGATCGCCGGGATGCCCGGGCCCGCCGTCCCGGCCGGCGCGCCCGCGGGCGTCTCGCCCGGTCCCGGTCAGGGCGTCTGCAGGAGAATCTTGCGGCGCTCGTCCTTGCTCAGGCGGTCGACGTACAGCTTGCCCTCGAGGTGGTCGAACTCGTGCTGGAAGCACCGGGCGAGCATGCCGCGGGCCTTGACGGTGACGGGCCGGCCGAGCTTGTCCACCCCGCGTACGGTGACCCCGGCGGCGCGAGGGGTCGGGGCGTACAGCGGCGTGCCGGTCTCCTTGCCGGGCACCGACAGGCAGCCCTCCTCCTCGACGACCTCTTCGGGGTCGTCGATCGTCAGCTCGGGGTTGATCACATGACCCTTGCGCTTGCTGATGTCGTAGACGAACAGCCGCAGGCCCACGCCGATCTGCGGCCCGGCGAGGCCGACGCCGTCGGCCTGATACATGATCGCGAACATCTCGTCGACCAGCCGGCGCAGCTCCCGGTCGAACTCCGTCACCGGTTCGGCGGGGGTACGCAGGACCGGATCGCCGACGTAACGCAGCTCGCGCATGACACTCCTGTCAGGCCGGAGGGTGTAAGGGACGAAGACCCTTTTCGGGTATTACTTTAATGGAGCCCTGGGTCGTCTCCGCCAGAGGGCTTCTGGGAAACTTGTGCCGTGCGTGTCTACATCGGTGCCGACCATGCCGGCTACGAGCTGAAGAATCACCTGGTCTCCTGGCTGAAGGAGCAGGGCCACGAAGTGGTGGACTGCGGCCCCCACGTCTACGACGCGGAGGACGACTATCCGCCGTTCGTGCTGCGTGCCGCGCAGGGCGTGGCCGGCGACGCGGGCAGCCTCGGCGTGGTGATCGGCGGCTCGGGCAACGGCGAGCAGATCGCCGCCAACAAGGTGCGGGGGGTGCGCGCGGCCCTCGCCTGGAACGAGGACACGGCGAAGCTGGCCCGCGAGCACAACGACGCCAACGTGATCAGCCTCGGCGCCCGGCAGCACACGCCGGAGGAAGCGGTCCGGTTCGTCGGGCTCTTCCTCGCCACGCCGTTCTCGGGGGCCGAGCGGCACGCCCGGCGAATCCGCCAGCTCACCGATTACGAGACCACCGGCGAACTGCCGCCGCTGCCCGCTTAGTCCTTCCAGTCGCGCGCCCGGCGGGCCTCCCTGTCCCGGCCCCGGCGGGGCTCCCGCCGGGGCATCTCGTCGCGCAGCGGCCGCCGGTCGGCGGCCTCCTGCTGCTCGGGCGTCGGCCGGGACACGTCGCGGGCCCGCATCGCCGTGATCGCGGTGATCTGCAAATTCTGCAGCGCCATGCTTCGCAGCCTACGCGCCGATCACCCCCGGCGGGCGGGTCCGGTCAGAAGACGAAGCCGCCCCACGGCGCGGGGTCCCACGTCATCGCGGCCGACAGCTCCCGCAGGGCGCCGTCGCGGTGCTCCCGCACGAGCCCGGCGTCCGCCGCCGCCCGCAGGGGCCGCCCGCCGAGGTACGCCGCGCCCAGCACGCCGACCGGGAGCGTGAGGTCGGCGGGCGCGTCGCTGCGTGCGCACGACGCCTGCCCGCCGGCCGTCTTCAGGTGCCAGCGGCCGGCGTTCCACGGGCACAGCTCGTCCTCCAGCTCGATGACCAGGTCGGCGGGGGCGGCGTACGCGCGGGCGGCCAGGGCACGGTCCACGTCCACCAGGCGGATCCACAGGTCGTCGGTCCAGACGGCGTTGAGCCGGCGGGGATCGGCGAGCAGGTGCATGATCGGGTCGTCCACCGGCCGCCGCACGGCGTGGACGACCGCGCACAGGTCCCGGTCGAGGACGCCGCGCCAGACCAGCGCGTACGCCGCGGGGTCGGAGGCGAACAGGTCCAGGAGCCGGACCTCCCCGTCCGGCACGTCGTGCTCGGTCCACTTCGCCTTCACCCGGAACAGCGCGTAGCCGCGGGGCCCCGCCGCGTCCGCAGCGATGAGGCAGCGCAGCGGGCCCATCCCGCCCCGGTCGTAGTCGGTGTCCCCGAGGATTTCGGCCCGCCAGAACGCCTCCGGGCGCCCGTACAGGCCGGGCCGGCCGGGCCGTACGGAGTCGTAGACACGCGTGAGGTCGGCCATCGAGGCCGAGGGGTCGGCCACGCGCAGGCGCAGCGCCGGATCGGCGGGGGCGGAACGCGTGAACGCCGAGCGGTGGGTGGGGATGCGGAAGGACAGGGCGTCGGCGGCTTTGCCGTACCCGAAGCGGCCGTAGATGCCGGAATCGGAGGCGTAGAGCGCGGCGACGGCCTCCCCGCGCCCCTCGTGCAGGTCGTGCAGCTGCCGGGTCATCAGCGCCGTCAGCACGCCGCGGCGGCGGTGTGAGGGGAGCACGCCCACCGAGGTGACGCCGGCCACGGGAATCGGCCCGCCCGGCACGGTCATGGAGAAGGACAGGATCTGCGCGCCGCCGATGACGAGGTCGCCGTCGAAGGCCGCGATCACGCGGTCGATCTCCGTGAACTCCCGCCAGCGCTCGCGGAGCTCGAAGGGATAAGAGGAGCTGAACGCCTCGTACAGGACGTCTGCGTAGGCCTGCCATTCGGATTCGGCGATGGTTCGCACGGTGAGGCTCATCCGATCACCGTAGAAGCCGGTCACCCCGCGAGGCGACCCAATATCCGTGCCGGGTGATCTAGACGTTGGTCAAGCAGGTGCCGCGACCTGGGCTGTCCGGATACAGTCGAGGCCATCATGACTTCCCGTCCGGCGCCGTTGATCCCTCCCCGACTCCGCGCGCTCCTGGCGCGCGTGCCGCTCCTGGTGCCATTGGTCCGTTTTGTCAGGAAAGTTTGGTCGAAGGACCGGTACCTCCTCGTCGCTCTCGTGACGCTCACCATCGTGGTCGGGGTGCTCGACGCGGACGTGTCGGCCTACTGGTTTTCGCCCTCGCTGCTGATCCTCTTCACGCTGATCGGCGGGCTCCAGCTCCGGCTGCGCAGCCTCGCGATCCTGCTGTGCGCGGTCGTGGCGTCCCTGACGTACATGGGACCGATCGGGGGAGTGCAGAGCGTCGGCCCCGGCCTGCTGATCACGATGGCGTTCACCGCCGCGCTGGCCTGGACGATGGCGCGGACGCGGGGCAAGCTCGGCGTCCAGGGCCTGCGCGGCGACGCGATGCTGCTGGAGCTGCGCGACCGGCTCAAGCGGCAAAGCGAGCTGCCGCCGCTGCCCAAGGACTGGGGCGGCAAGGTGGTGCTGAAGCAGGCGGGGGGATCGTCGTTCGGCGGCGACTTCGTCGTCTCGACGCGGGAGGGCGACCGGGTCCAGCTCGCGGTCGTCGACGTGTCCGGCAAGGGTGTGGACGCGGGAACCCGCGCGCTCATGCTGTCGGGCACCTTCGGCGGGCTGCTCGGCTCGGTGGACGACTTCCTCGCCGCGTGCAACTCCTACCTGCACCGCCAGCTCGGCGATGAGGGGTTCGTCACCGCCGTCCATCTGGATCTCGACCTGTCCACGGGGGAGTACACCATCACCTCGGCCGGGCACCCGCCCGTGGTCCGGTTCGACTCCGGGTCGGGCACATGGCGGGTCTCCACGGCGAAGGGCGTCGTGCTCGGCGTGGTGCCGGACCTGGCGTGCGAGACCGACAGCGGGGTGCTGCGCAAGGGCGACGCGCTCATGCTGTTCACCGACGGGCTGATCGAGCAGCCGGGCCGGGACATCGACGCCGGGCTCGACCGCTTGCTGGGGGAGGCCGAGCGGCTGCTGCCGTCGGGCTTCCGGGACAAGGCCCGGCAGCTCGTCCAGTCGATGTCCTCCGGCCACAACGACGACTGCGCGCTCGTCCTCATCTGGCGTCCCTAGGGGGTCACAGCCGGCCGGGGTCCACGGCGATTCCGAGGGCGTCGTGGGCGCTTCGGTCCGGGCGAGAATGCGACGTGGTCGCGTACGGTGCCCACGGGACGGGCCCGGCTCGGCGGCGATCTCCTTCGGCCGCGCGCCGTCCGCGGCGAGTCGTAGGTCTTTCGGGGTGAGTCACTCTCCTCGTGGCGTCCCGCACGGCGTGATCGGCCCGCTCCACGGTGCCGACGATGTGCCGGCAATCGGTCATACGGCGGCAAGCCGTACCGATGGCGAAATAGTCTTCGCCTTCGTGGAGGTGGGCTACGCTCGAAAGGTGCTTCGTCTGCCAGGGCACTTTCTCCGATGCGGGGGTACGCGCTGATGAGCTGGCTCTTCGTGGCCGGATTCGTGATTCTTTTCGTCGGTCTGCTGCTCTCGATCGCGCTTCACGAGATCGGGCACCTCGTGCCCGCCAAGCTCTTCGGTGTCCGCGTCACCCAATACATGGTCGGCTTCGGGCCCACGATGTGGTCTCGCCGGCGGGGTGAGACCGAGTACGGCGTGAAGTGGATCCCGCTCGGCGGCTACATCCGCATGATCGGCATGCTTCCGCCGCGGCCTTCCGACGAGCCCGGCAAGCTCCGCAGCGTCTCCACCGGACCCTGGCAGGGCCTCATCGAGAACGCGCGGGCGGTCGCCTCCGAGGAGATCCAGCCGGGCGACGAGAACCGGGTCTTCTATCGCAAGCCCTGGTGGCAGAAGGTCATCATCATGACCGGCGGCCCGGCGATGAACTTCGTGCTGGCGTTCGTGCTGTTCGCCATCGTGATGATGGGCTTCGGCGTACGCGAGCAGATCCCGGTCGTGTCCTCGGTGTCCAAGTGCGCCATCCCGGCGGCCGAGGCGGGGCAGCGCGACTGCCGGGACGGCGATCCGTTGACGCCCGCCGCCAAGGCCGGTCTGCGGCCCGGCGACCGCATCGTCGCCATCGGCGGCAGGCCGGTCCCCGACTGGGAGACGGCGCAGCGGCTGATCCGGGAGCACGGCGCGGGGGTGACCACGCTCGGCATCGTGCGGGGCGGGCAGCGGACCGACGTGAAGGTCGATTTGATCGCGCAGGACATGCCCTCGCTGACCGACCCCGACAAGATCGAAAAGAACGTCGGCTTCCTGGGCGTGAGCCCGACGATCGTCGTCGAGAAGAAGGGCCCCGGCTACGTCGTCGGGCAGATGTGGCAGCTGACCGAGCGCACCGCCGTCGCGATGGTGAACATCCCCAAGAAGATGGTCGGCGTGTGGAACGCGGCGTTCTCGGGGGACAAGCGCGACCCGAACGGGCCGATCGGCATCGTCGGAGCGGGCCGCATCGGCGGGGAGATCGCCGCCTCGGACCTCTCGGTCGAGAACAAGATCGAAATCTTCATCAACCTGCTGGCCGGGCTGAACCTCGCGGTCGGCATGTTCAACCTGATCCCGCTGCTGCCCCTGGACGGCGGTCACATCGCCGGCGGGCTGTGGGAAGGCATCAAGCGGGCCGTCGCGCGGCTGCGCCGCAGGCCCGCCCCCGGGTACGTCGACGTGGCCAAGGCGCTTCCCCTGACGTACGTCATGGCGGCCCTGCTGGTCGTCATGGGCGGCCTGCTCATCTACGCCGACATCGTCAACCCGGTGCGGATCTCGGGCTGACCCCCGCCTGCTGTTGCGGACCGACCCGGTTTGTTTGCCCCGGGTCGGCCCCGTTTGTTTGTGCCGGCTTTGGTTTGTGCCGGACCGGCCCCGCCCGCTCTGCGGTGCCGGCCCGAGGTCGCGGCTACTTGCCGGTGGCGCCGTCGATGCGCTCCCGCAGCAGATCGGCGTGGCCGTTGTGGCGGGCGTACTCCTCGATCATGTGGCACATGATCCACCGCAGTGAGTGGTGGACTCCCCAACGCTCCGCCTTCGCCAACACGTCCAGGTCCGCGCAGGCCTCTTCGGCCGCCCGTGCGTGCTCGATCTCCGCGCGCCAGGTCGCGAAGGCCTCCTCGGTGGACGCGGTGTCCACGTGGTCGAACTCGCCGTCCGGGTCGTCGTCGGTGTAGTAGATGCCGCTGACGTCCTCGCCGTTCAGCACCTGCCGGAACCAGATCCGCTCGACCTCGGCCATGTGCCGTACGAGGCCGAGCAGCGACAGGCCGGAGGGTGGCACGGAGCGTAGCCGCAGCTGTTCCTCCGTGAGGCCCGCGCACTTCATCGCCAGGGTGCTGCGGTGGTAGTCCAGCCAGGCACGCAGCATCGTGCGCTCGTCCGCGGCGGCAGGGGGATCGATACGCGTTTCGGTCATTGCCGTATTGTCTCCCGTTGCGCGCGGCGGAGTCACCTCGATTTCCGTCCGGGCGGCCCGACTCGGAATCGGCTCGTACGAGGTGGCCGGCCATACCATGCCCAACAGTCAGAAGGGAACCAGCCATAGGCGCGGCGGGTCGGAAGTGTGACCACAGGCCGTCGGGGAATGTGAATGCCGCGAAAACCTTCCGGTGTTTCCTCGCTTACGCGACGACCTATCGTCACGAAGCGGCGCGAGGGAATGTCGGGAAAATCCGGTGTCGGCCGGTTTTATTGTGAGATCGACCGCGTCGGTATCAGGGGATCTCGGCAGTGTTGTGCAAAGATCTTGAACTCGCTTGTCGTCCATGACGATCGAACGGGGACCACCTCACCCGGGCTCCCTTTCGTAGACGCGCGCGAGCGGCTTACGTGCCCCTGGTAAGATTCCGAGCGTATGTGCTCCCAATGTGTCCCGGGCGTAGGTGTCCGCAACCCGGACGTCTCGGTCACGATTCCCCGAGCAATGATCGGTAGTCGTATCCGAGTTCGTCAAGACGGGCGCGTACCCATTGAGCACGCGGGCCGTCCGTTTCTCGCAGAAGCAACCTTAGGCTCTCACTGGCATTGCGCTCCCGCTGCCGCGTGCTTCGCGAGCTGAGGTCTCCCGGCAAGTTGTGGCATATATCGGCGATCATGCGAATCTGCTCGTGGTAATCCTCCGGGCCGTCAACCCATTTCGCGAGTGTCGGACCGAACGATAACCCATTGAGCGGATCTCCATGAATGCCAAGCTCATAAGACCTATGACGGCCTCCTGTGCCGACATTCGCATTCGACCCACCGGATTCCCCCACGCTCGTGCGGACACGCACATTATCCGCCTTGCCCGAGCGATGGCGGGCGAAATTCAGGACTTCTGCCCCGGCTCGCTACGGCGCCGGCTCGCAGCCCCTCTCGTCGCCACACCTTGCTCCGGTCCCCGGCCGGCCGGTGCCCTCGTATCGAA
>JADGHC010000596.1 GCA_019689655.1 Microbispora sp. | reverse complement strand
CGGCAGGGGCGCGGCCGCACGCGGGGCGGCGGGGGTCTCGGCAGGAGTGGCGGTCATGACACGCTCCCCACGGTCTCCGGGACACCGCCGGCGTGCGCGTCCGCGGACTCGATCAGGCGGAGATACACATCCTCGAGCGTGGGCCGCGTGACGGTGAGCCCGGGGATCTCCCCGTCGTACCGGCGCGACAGCTCCAGGACGGCCGCGGTCGGGTTGTCGGTCTCGATCTCCCCGTCCGACCAGGTCACCCTGGCCATCGCGGTGGCCCGGCCGCCCAGCGTGGCGGGGTCGCCCTCGGCGACAATGCGCCCGCGCGCCACGACGGCGACCCGGTCGGCCAGCGCCTCGGCCTCCTCCAGGTAGTGGGTGGTCAGCACGATCGTCGTGCCGTCGTGCGCCAGCCCTTCGATGAGTTCCCAGAACCGCCGCCGCGCCTCGGGGTCGAAGCCTGTCGTCGGCTCGTCCAGGAACAGCAGCTCGGGACGGCCGATGACGCCGAGGGCGACGTCCACCCGGCGGCGCTGGCCGCCGGAGAGCTGGCGGATGCGTTTGCCCGCGCTGCCGGTGAGCCCGACCTGCTCCATGAGCTCGTCCGGATCACGGGGATTCGGGTAGTAGGTGGCGAAGTGCCGCAGGGTCTCCCGTACGGTCAGCTCCGCGCGGTCGTCGGCGCTCTGCAGCACGATTCCGATGCGGCACCGCCACTCGCGAGTCGGCCGGGCCGGGTCCCTGCCCAGCACGGTCACCTCTCCCGCGTCGCGCGTGCGGTATCCCTCCAGGATCTCGACCGTGGTCGACTTGCCTGCGCCGTTCGGGCCGAGGACGGCGAACACCTCGCCGTGCTCGACGTCGAAATCCAGGCCCGCGACGGCCTGGACCTCGCCGTACCTCTTCTTCAGTCCTCGTACGCGTATGGCGTGTCCCATGCCCCAAGAATCCACCAGAAAAGGATCACGGAACACCCCCGGACGGACGAGGATCTCGTCCTCCTTACGAGGGACGGCGAGCGATTAGAAAAGCGTCGGGTTTTCCGGCTCGATGCCGCGCAGGGCGTCGTAGTCGAGCGTCACGCACTCGATGCCGCGGTCGGCCGCCAGCACACGGGCCTGCGGTTTGATTTCCTGGGCGGCGAAAATGCCCCTGACCGGGGCCAGGCGCGGATCGCGGTTGAGCAGTTCGAGATAGCGGGTGAGCTGCTCCACGCCGTCGATGTCGCCGCGCCGCTTGATCTCCACGGCGACCGTGCCGCCGAGGTGGTCGCGGCACAGGATGTCCACCGGGCCGATGGCGGTCATGTACTCCCGTCGCACCAGCGTCCAGCCCTCCCCGAGCGTGGTGATGTGCTCGGCGAGCAGCTCCTGCAGGTGCGCCTCGACGCCGTCCTTGCGCAGCCCGGGGTCGACGCCCAGCTCGTGGGTGGAGTCGTGCAGGATCTCCTCGATCGTCAGCACCAGCTTCTCGCCGGTCTTGCCGTGCACCACCGACCAGGTGAGCACGCCGTCGATCGTCTCCTCGCGGATCTTGCAGGGAGGATTCATCCAGTTCAGAGGCTTGTACGCCCGGTCGTCCGCGTGAATCGACACGCTGCCGTCCGCCTTGATGAGGATGAGCCTGGGCGCCATGGGGAGATGGGCGGTGAGCCGACCTATGTAATCCACGCTGCACCGCGCGATGACCAGCCGCATGTGCGCCAACCCTACCGGCCTCGCGGCCGTCCGGCGGCCTTCTGGGACACTGGCCGCGACGGCGCGGACGCCGGCCGGGCCCGTGCTGGAAGAATGGGGTGTCATCTCCCGTTCTGCCTGACATGAGATCCCCGGAGGGTTGCCCGCCGTGAGTCCCCGACGCGCCCGCCGCCGCGGCCCGTTCGAGCGTCCGGACGGCCGTGTCGTACGGCCGGTGGGCCCCCAGGTGGCCGGGGTGGACCGCGTGGAGAGCGCGCACGACGGCGAGTGGGTCGTCCGCAACGTCTCCGGCGCCGCCCAGGGCAAGGCGTACCGGTGCCCGGGGTGCGAGCAGGAGATCAGGCCGGGGCTGCCGCACGTGGTGAGCTGGCCGGCCTGGCCCGGGGGAGAGGACGAGCGGCGGCACTGGCACACGGCGTGCTGGCGCAACCGGGCCAACCGGGGTCCGGGCCGCAGCCGCTACTGACACGAGCTTTCGGAGTGGGAATGGACATCAGAGCGTCCACCGTGCTGCCTGCCCGGCGCGAGGACATCGAGCTGCGAACGGCCGACGGGCTGACCCTCGTCGGCGAGCTGGCGCTGCCGGAGAGCAGGCCGCCGGTGGCGACGCTGATCTGCCTGCACCCCCTGCCCACCCACGGCGGCATGATGGACAGCCACGTGCTGCGCAAGGCGTCCTACCGGCTGCCCGCGCTCGCCGACATCGCCGTGCTGCGCTTCAACACGCGGGGCACGACCTCCGACCGGGGCACCTCCGAGGGGTCCTTCGACGGCGGCGAGGGGGAGCGGTGGGACGTGGCCGCCGCCCTGGAGTACGCCGACTTCCACGACCTGCCCGATCCCTGGCTGCTCGGCTGGTCGTTCGGCACGGAGCTGGCGCTGAAGTGGGGCCGCGACCCGATCGTGCGGGGCGCGATCCTGCTGTCGCCGCCGCTGAAGCGGGCCGGCGAGAAGGACCTCGTCGCCTGGGGCGAGTTCGGCCGCCCGCTGGTGGCCCTGGTCCCCGAGCACGACGACTACCTGCGGCCGGATGAGGCCGTACGCCGGTTCGCGGCGGCGCCGCAGGCCGAGGTCGTCGGCGTGGACGGGGCCAAGCACCTGTGGGTCGGCGAGCCGTACGTGCGGATCGTGCTCAACGAGATCGTCAAGCGGGTGAATCCCCCCGCCGCGCCGCTGCCGACCTCGGTATGAATGCGACAGACCGGGCGGGCCGGATCGCGAATCGGTGACGAACGGCGGCCTCGGGCGCGCCTCGCGTTACCGTGAGCTGATGCAGCTCTACTCGCGATCCGCCGGGAGCGGCCTGCCAGTGGTCCTGCTCCACGCCTTCCCCCTGTCCTCCGCGATGTGGCTCGCCCAGCGCGAGGGACTCGCGCCCGTCTGCCGCGTGATCACTCCGGACCTGCGCGGCTTCGGCGGCACGATGCTCGGTGACGACGACCCCTCGATCGACCTCATGGCCGACGACGTGGCACACCTGCTCGACCAGGAGGGCATCGACCGCGCGGTGGTCGGCGGCCTGTCCATGGGCGGCTACGTGGCGATGGCGCTGTGCCGCCGCCACCCGGACCGCGTACGCGGCCTGATCCTCGCGGACACCAAGGCGCAGGCCGACCCCGAGCCGGCCCGGGCGAACAGAGAGCGGATCGCCACGGCGGTCCTGGAGAGCGGTACGGGCATCCTGGTGACCGAGTCGCTGCCCACGTTGGTCGGCGCGACCACCAAGGAGCGCAGGGGGATGGTTCTCGGCCGCGTACGCGGTCTCATCCAGGCGGCGCCGCCGGCGGCCGTCGCCTGGGCCCAGCGGGCGATGGCCGCCCGGCCCGACTCGTTCGGCACGTTGCGGTCCCTGACGGTGCCCACGCTGGTCGTCGTCGGCGACGAGGACGAGGTGTCGCCGCTGTCGGACGCCGAGGCGATGGTGGAGGCGATCCCGCAGGCGCGGCTCGCCGTCATCGAGAAGGCCGGTCATCTGTCCGCGGTCGAGCAGCCCGAGGAGTTCAACCGCGTCGTCGCGGAGTTCGT
>JADGHC010000595.1 GCA_019689655.1 Microbispora sp. | reverse complement strand
ATCACAGGACCGCGCGGCCGAGCTTCGCGGAACGGGACCGTGCGGGTGTGGCCGACCTCGTGCAACAGGACCACCGGGCATGGCCGAGCTTCGCGGAACGGGACCGGCGCGGATTTCGCGCGAGGAGACCGCGGTGTGGCCGACTTTCGCGAACCTCAGACGAGGTGTCGCCGAACTTCACGGACACCCCTCAGACGAGGCCGATTTGCGGACCTCGGACGAAGGTGAGGCCGGGCTTGTGGACACCACTCAGACGAGGGTGTAGCCAGCCTCCTCGACGGCCTTGCGCACGGCGTCGTCGCTGACGTCGCCGGAGACGTCGAGGCGGCCGCTCTCCAGGTCGACTTCGACGCCGGTGACGCCGGGGATCTCGCCGACCTCCTCCTTGACGGAGCTGACGCAGTGGCCGCAGGTCATGCCCTGCACGGTGTAGGTCTTGGCACTCATGGCGCCCTCCATATCCAGAAAAAGGGGGATTTCAGGCGGTACGGCCGATGATCTCGGTCACCGAACGGTAGCCGTGCCGCCGCAGCCGGCGAGCGAGCCGGCGGTTGATCCGGGACGGCCACAGGGGGCCTTCGTAGATCAGGCCGGTGTACCCCTGCACGAGGGTGGCCCCGGCCAGCAGCCGCTCCCAGACGTCGTCGATGTCCTCCACGCCGCCGACGGAGACGAGCGTGAGCCGGTCTCCGGCCTTCTGGCGCAGGCGGCGCAGCACCTCCAGCGAACGGGCCTTGAGCGGCCGTCCGGACAGGCCGCCCGTCTCGGTGCTCGCGACGCCCTCGCGGCTGATCGTGGTGTTGGTCGCGATGATGCCCGCCAGGTGGAGCTCGGCCGCGAGCTCGGCCACCGCGTCCACGTCCTCGTCCGCCAGGTCCGGCGCGATCTTCACGAGCAGCGGGGTGCGCCCGGCCGCCTCCTTCACCGCCGACAGCAGCGGCCGCAGGCGGTCCACGGCCTGCAGGTTGCGCAGGCCCGGGGTGTTGGGCGAGCTGACGTTGACCACCAGGTAGTCGGCGAGCGGCGCGAGCCTGCGGGCGCTGTCCACGTAGTCCCGTACGGCCTCGGACTCGGGCACGATCTTCGTCTTGCCGATGTTGACGCCGACTACGGCGGGGATATGCCGCACCCGGCGCAGCCGCTTGGCCGCGGCCGCCGCCCCGGCGTTGTTGAAGCCCATCCGGTTGATGATCGCCCGGTTCTCGGGCAGGCGGAACAGCCGGGGCCGGGGGTTGCCCGGCTGGGCCTGCGCGGTGATCGTACCGACCTCGACGTACCCGAAGCCGAGTGCGGACAACGGCTCGACACACCCGGCGTCCTTGTCGAACCCGGCGGCGAGCCCGAACGGCGAGGCGAAGTGGACGCCGAACGCCTGGACGCGCAGCGACTCCGCCCGGGGCGCGAGCAGCCGGTGCAGCAACCGCACGAGAGGAGGGAACATCCCGAGCAGGCGGAGCAGCCTGATCGTGAGGTGGTGGACGGTCTCCGCGTCGAAGCGGCTCAGGACCTGCGTGAACACGAGTCGATACATCACGGCAAGACTATCGCCCGGTCACGGCCCCCTTTCGGCGCGCCGACCGTACGACAACGCGAGAGCAGACCCGCCCGGATGCGGCATGGCGGAGAGCCAGACAGCGCGGCAGCACACCGGTCCCGTCCCGGTACACGGCACGACGGAGCCGGACGGGCGGAAGCAGTCACCGGCTCCGCTCGTCCGGCCGCCGTACGGCATCGCCGCCGCTCCGGGGTCAGTGCTTGGCCTTCTTGCCCTCGGGGGTGACGGCGTACCACTCGCCGCCGAAGTCCTTCAGGGCGTGGCCCAGCACGTCGCCGGCCTTCTGGTCCTTCGCGTAGTAGTAGAGCGGGTGCTTGTTGTAGGTCACCTGCGTGGTGCCGTCCTCCCGGTGGATCGTCCCGAGCAGGTTCGCACGCACGCCCGTACCGGCCTGGGGCGCGCCGACCGTGAGCACCGGCGGCCATGCGGCGGCGCAGGCCTGGGTGCAGGCGGAGGTGCCGCCCTTGTCCTTGGTGAACAGGTACACCGTGCGGCCTTCCACGCCGACCAGCACGCTGCCGAGCGAGGTGGGCGCCGCGTCGATGCGGGCCGGGCCCGTGGGGGACGCCTGGACGGGAGACGTCGGCGACGCCGTGTAACCGGTGGTGGTCGGCGTCGCCTCCGAGGGCTCGGGCGTCTCCGACTCGTTGAGCTGGTCGTTGGCGACGCGGCTGGTGCTCTCGTCGCCGGCACCGCCGCATCCGGCGGCCAGCAGGCTGATCGCGACCGCGCCGGCATACAGCAGTTTCCTCATGTTCGGCCTCCTGGGAAGTGAGCGAGTCGGCTCCAAGGAGACACGCGGTGACCATGGCCCCGCCGCCCGGACGCGAAGATCCGGGACAGGCCTTTGCCGTTTCGTGGGTTCCGCCTCACGGACCTCTCGCCGCCCTCGGGCGCATCCGCGATTTATGCGGATGAACCGCCGGAGTGGGGGAAATCACAGCAAGCCGTACGGGCGTTCCGGTGCGCGCCCGACACGCGAACCACTCGTGGGGGGAGTGCCGAGGTCCCGGCGGGCGCGGTGCGATGCTGTGGCTGCGACGCCCGCCGGCGAAGCCGTATGGCCCCGCGGGGGCGACGTCCCTGGCGAACCGCCCCCCTTCGCCCGATTTCGCGACAGACAAGGAGCGTACGGATGGCCGAGCGCATGCAACCCGGGGGACCGCGCACCGTGGAACAGGCCCCCGTTGAACCACCCGTCGTGAAACCGGCCGAGCTGAGGCGCCGCCTCGGCCGTACGGGAGTATGGCTGTCCTCTCTGGCGGCCACCCCCGCGGCACTGGTCAGGGAGGCCGCGGCGGAGATCGAAGACCTCGGCTACTCGGCGTTGTGGATCGGCGAGACCCCGGCCGGGCGGGAGGCGTTCACCCACGCCGCGCTGTTGCTGTCGGCCACCGGAAGGCTGCAGGTGGCCACGGGTATCGCCAACATCTACGCCCGTGACCCCGTCGCCGCGGCCAACGGAGCCGCGACCCTGGCGGAGGCGTGGGACCGGCGGTTCGTGCTCGGCCTGGGCGTCAGCCACAAGCCCCTCGTGACCAGCCGGGGGCACGACTACGACGCCCCGCTCCGGTACATGCGGGACTACCTCGGCGCGATGGACCGGACGGCGTTCGGCGCGCCGCTCGCCGAGAGGCCGCCACGGGTGCTGGCGGCGCTGCGCGGCAGGATGCTGGAACTGGCGGCGGAGCGAGCCCAGGGCGCGCACCCCTACTTCGTGCCGCCCGAGCACACCGCGAAGGCCCGCCAGATCCTCGGCGCGGACCCGGTCCTGGCCCCGGAGCAAGCCGTGGTCGTCGAGACCGACGCGCACCGCGCACGGGAGATCGCCCGCAAGTACGCCGCCCTCTACCTGACTCTGCCCAACTACCTGAACAACCTGCGCGAACTGGGATTCTCCGACGACGACTTCACGGGCGGGGGCAGCGACCGGCTCATCGACGCGATCGTGGTCTGGGGCGAGCCGGAGACGATCGCCGAGCGGGTACGTGCCCACCACGACGCGGGAGCCGACCACGTGTGCGTACAGCCGCTGGCGGGCTCGGTCGACGCCCAGATCGAGCACCTGCGGCTGCTGGCCCCCGCCCTCCTCGGGTGACGGCGTGACCACGGCGACCCCCGGGCACGGGGATCACGGCGGGCGGGCCGGGCAGGGTG
>JADGHC010000594.1 GCA_019689655.1 Microbispora sp. | reverse complement strand
GCCGGCCGGGGCGCCGGCCGCGGCGCCGGTCCCGCCGGCCCAGCCCGACCGGCCGCTGCCCGAGATCATCGACGAGATCTTCGCCCGGCTGGACGACCGCCAGCGGGCCATCGCGCGCGACCGGCTGTACTTCGACACCTCCCAGCACCCGGGGCAGGCCCAGCGGGCCACTCTGGACGAGCTGGCCCAGCGCTTCTCCGTGACACGCGAGCGCATCCGCCAGATCGAGCGGGACCTGCGCGACCACGTGATGGACTGGCTGGGCAGCCCGGCCGCCGCACCGCTGAACGCCCACCTGGCCTGGCTGCGCACCCGGCTGGGCTCTGCCGTACCCGCCGAGGACCTCGCCGCGGCCGCGCCGTGGCACCGCACCGAGCTGATCACGCTCGCGATCCCCGCCTGGCGGTTCGTCCGTACGCTGCTGACCGAGTACGAGCCGGTGGACGGCTGGCTCGTCGCGGGCGGCGCGGACGAGCTCAGGGAGAAGACGCGGCAGCTGTTCGGCGACGGGCCCCGGCCGCTCGACGAGGCGATCTCCCTGGTCGGCCAGCTCGGCATCCGGGAGGACGTCGCCGAGCGCTGGCTGGCCTCGGTGCCGCACCTGCGGGTGCTGGAGGGCCACGTCGTCCCCTGGCCGCGCAGCATGGGCGACAAGGCGGAGGCCGTACTGGCGGTCGCCCGCGTCCCGCTCACCCCCGAGGAGATCCAGGCGCGCATCGGCGAGGACTACAGCATCGTCGGCATCCGCAACCAGCTCGCCTCGGACGAGCGGTTCATCCGGCTCGACCGCAACAAGTACGGCCTGAGGCGCTGGGGCGGCGACGAGTACCTCGGCATCCGGGAGATGATCGTCCGGGAGATCGAGCGCGCGGGCGGCGAGGCGTCCGTGAACACGATCGTGGACAATCTGACCTCCCGCTACGACGTGAGCGAGAGCTCCATCAGGGCGTACGCCGGAGGGCCCGGCTTCGAGCGGACCCAGCGCGGGTACATCAGGGTGGCCGCCCAGGACCAGGCCGAGCCGTACCAGCCGCGCCGGGACGTCTCGATGACCCGGCGCTGCTTCCGCAGCAGGGACGGCCGCTGGTGGCACCGGGTGGACGTGAACGCCGAGCACCTGCGCGGCTCCGGCTCCCCGCTGCCGACCGGCTTCGCCGCGCACCTGGGCATGGCGCCCGGCGGTCAGCTCACCGCCTCCACCTCGACGGGCGATGTCATCATCAGCTGGCACAACCAGCCGACCATCGGCTCGATCAGGAATGTGCTCGCCGAGTACAACGCGTCCGAGGGCGACCACGTCTTCCTCACCGTCTCCGACGGCGGTGAGCTGCTGACCCGTTTCCTGCCCGCGGCGGGCGCGGGGCTGCCCCCGATCAACCAGGCGCTGCACCTGATCGGGTACACCGCTCCGGTGGCGTCGGAAGCCGAGGGCCTGCGGCTCATCGGCGCCCGCATCGGCCTGCCCGAGGGGGCCACCCGCGAGGAGGTCCTCGACCGCCTGCGAGAGCGCGGGGACCGCGACATCCTGGGCTTCCTGACCGGGGGCGCCGCCTGATCAACGGGCTCGGGGTGGGAATGTCGGAAGCAGCACATAGGCTCGGAGCATGTTGCGGCTCCACGACACCCTGACCCGGCGGGTCGTGCCCGTCGCCCCAGCCAGTTCGCGGATCCTGCGGATGTACACCTGCGCCGCACACGAACCCGCCGGCCTCGCCGACCTGCGCCCCGCTCTGCTCGCCGACCTGATCCGCCGCCTCGCCGAACGCGCCGGACTGCGCGTGCTCGCCTGCCGGAACGTCTCCGACCTCCGCGACGGAGACGGAGCCTCACTCGACGCCGACGCCCAAGCGCTCAACATACGCGCCCCCGAGCACTCCCCCAGGACCAGCGAGACGATGGGCCTGGTGATCGAACTCATCGGACGGCTCATCGAACGCGGCCACGCGTACGCCACCCCGGAAGGCGCGGTGTTCTTCGACGCGGCGTCCTTTCCCACGTACGGCGAGATCTCCGGCAAGCCGGGCTCGGCGTCCGATTGGCCGTTGTGGGAACCGGCGTCCAAGGCTCCGTCCGCCGACGGCGACGCCGGCACGGTGTGGGAGGCGCCCTGGGGCCGCGGGCTCCCGGGCCGTGACCTGGAGTGCTCCGCCACGCCGCTGAGGTTCCTCGGCCCGCGCTTCGACCTGTACGTGGGAGGGGCCGACCTGTGCTTCCCCCATCACGAGAGGGCGCGGGCCCAGTCGAACGCCGCGACGGGCCAGGAGGCCGCCGCCCACTGGGCGCACTCCGGACGCCTGCTGTTCGACGGCCGCCCGGCCGACACCGGGGACGTCGTCTCGCTGTCCGGCGTCGTCGCCGCCGGCGTCGACCCCCTGGCCGTACGGCTGGCCATGCTGCAGCACCACTACCGGCGGCCGATCGACCTGACCTGGGACACCCTCCGGGCGGCCGACGAGGAACTGCGGAGGCTGCGACGGCGGGTGGCCGAATGGGCGCAGTCGCCGAGCCGCCCCATCGCCGGCGCCCACGCCGAGCGCGTCCAGCAGGCACTGGACGACGACCTCGACACGCCCCGGGCGCTGCGTCTGCTGCGTGACCTCGAGGCCGACGATTCAGTCGCGCCGGGGTCCAAGTTCGAGACCTTCATCCACTTCGACCACGTACTCGCCCTCGACCTGCCCGCCGACATCGGCCGGATCTGACGGCGCGCGCGACCGTGTCCGGCGGTCGCGCGTGCTCGACCCCGCCGGCCTGTGGGACCTCGCCATCGGCGAGAGCCGTACGCTGCCGTGATGGCGTCAGGCGTCCTGACACAATGCGGCCATGAGCTTCGCGACCGCCGATCTCTACGACGTCTACGGCGACGCGCTGCGCAGTTGCGTCACCCAGTTCCGTTCGTACGGCTCGCGCACGCGATTCTCCGGCCGCATATCCACCATCCGCTGCTTCGAGGACAACGCGCTCGTCAAGCAGGTGCTCGCGACGCCGGGTGAGGGCCGGGTGCTGGTGGTCGACGGCGGCGGCTCGCTGCGCACTGCGCTGCTCGGCGACGTGATCGCGACCTCGGCGATGGAGCACGGCTGGGCCGGCGTGGTGATCAACGGCGCGGTCCGTGACACGGCGGCTCTGGCCAGGCTCGACCTCGGCATCAAGGCGCTCGGCGCCAACCCCCGCAAGAGCGCCAAGACCGGCCGGGGGGAGATCGACGTCCCGGTGACCTTCGGCGACGTGACCTTCACCCCCGGAGACTGGCTCTACAGCGACGAGGACGGCATCGTCGTCAGCGACCGCCGCCTCGACATCTGAGCTCACGCCCCCGCAGTCTTCGCCCGGGTCCCCGCTCTCGCTCTCGGCGCCTGCTGCCGCGACCTGCTGCTCTCGCTCTCCGTACCTGCTGCCGCGACCTGCTCTCGGCGGGCTCGCTTGACTCCGCTCATTCCCGGCCTGTCGCCTGCGGCTCGTGCTGCCCTCGGCGTCCACGCGGCCGCCTTGGTTGCACGGCCGCTCCCAGTCGCCTGGTCATAGGATGCTGCCCCAGCCGCCTAGTCGCGCGCATCCTCCCTCGCTGCGGTTCTCACGGTCGCTGCCGATCGCCTGAGCCATGCGCGGCCCCCGGTCGTCCGGGCGCGGACACCCTCCTCCCCGCGCTCCCACAACCGCCGCCCGTCCCCTGGGTCGCGCACCACCCGGCCCCCTGGTCATGTGCCCTGCCTCCGGC